>JAOUGZ010000548.1 GCA_029865405.1 Betaproteobacteria bacterium | reverse complement strand
GTCCGCACCCGGCGCGGAGGCGACATGCAGGCGTTCCGGATCGGCCAGGGCGAAATCCTCCGCGAGAAAGCGCAGCGCCGAACCCAGCTTCTTTTGCTGGGACGCGGGCGCGGCGACTCGCTCGAGCAGGACCAGGTCGCTGGCCAGTACCAGCTCGCAGGCGCCGGAAACCGGGGGCTGCTCCAGGTTGGCGGCCCCGGAGGCCAGTACGGCGCCTTGCTTGTCCAGGGAGACCCACTCGAACGCCCCCGAGGCGGGCGTATCGCGGGTGACGCGGATGCGGCAGGTGCTCATCGCATGCGCTGCCAGAGGATGTCGGGCATGGCGCGCTCGCTCCGGTGCAGCAGCGCCTCCATGCGCACATCGGCGCGGCCCACGGTCGCGCGGCCCTGCACCAGGAAATACTGGCTGGCGACGGTGAGCTCCGCCTCGTTCCACTGCAGAACGCGCCGCGGCAGCTTGTCCGCGAAATCCTTCAGGCTGCGAAACGGCGCAGTTGCACGGCCGCCCGCGAGCACCTGCGCTTCGCTCAGCGTGAGCCCCTGCACGAGCGCCACCAGCACTTCGGGCGGCGCGAGGTTCACGTTCACCGGCGTGCGGCGCGGCAGCGCGGTGGCAAAGCGGCGCAGTTGCGCGAGCGCCGCCTCGTCCATTCCGCGCACGCGCAGCAGCTCGCCGATCTCCGCGACCGGCTGGTTCGCCGCCCGGTACGGAACGGAAAGTCGCAGGTAAGTTTCGTCCTCCGCGCCGCCTTGGGGCAGCGCTTCCTGGTCGGCGTCGATCCAGTCCGCGATCGCGGGCGCCAGGCCCGCATCGAGCCCGGTCGCCTGCAGCAGTCGCCTGAACGTGTCGAGGTCGCGCGCGCTCGTGTGGCCATCGAGCGCGAGGTTGTTCACGTTGAACAATCCCTGCTGGTCGCGGATGTCGCCCGCCACCGTGCCCTGCTCGATATCGGTGGACGGCAGTCCGGTCGCCCACAGCTCCCCGCCGTGATCGGTCGCGGAGGCGCGCGCGTCCTGCTGCAGGATGGAGCGGGCCCACTGCGCCCCGCCTTTCAGGATCCATAGCGCCTGCTCGTAGTCGCGCGCGGTCGTCAGCTGGCGCAGAGCGAGATCCTGCTGCTGCAGCAGCGACACCGCAGCGGTGGCCGCCAGCGCCGTGATGAGCATGGCAACGAGGATGCTGGCGCCGCGCTGGCGCTTGGACGGATTCATCTCAGCGACAGGATGCGCGTGATCGTCGCGCCGCCGGCCAGCACGATGCGCACCGTGACCGCCCGCGGCAGGGCGCTCGCCAGGTGGGCAGCCGGCCAGGCCGGGGCCCAGCGGCCGTCTACGTCGAGGGCTTCGAGCTGCAGGTCCGCGACGTTGCCGAGCACCTCGTAGGCCGCAGGCGTGGTGCCCGGAGCGGCGTCCGGGGCCGGCCATACCAGGTACTCGAGCGTGCCATTTCGCAGCCGGTAGCCCACCCGGCGCGGGGCGCTCTGGGCGGCCGAGCCTTCGCCGATCCCCAGGCGCGTGACCACCAGCTGCGCATCATCGCCCGCCGTCGTCTCGCTCGGTGCGGCGCGCAGCTGCAGCGCCGGACTCGTGCGGTCGGCGCCGTCGCGCACCGAGCGCTCGACGGCCATCGACAGGTCTTCGCCCATTTGCGAAAACAGCAGCGACACGTCGCCCCAGCGGCGGGATTCCGCCTGCAGCCGCGACTCCGCGTCCAGAATCGAGTCCAGCCCACGGAAGCCCAGTGTCCCCAGGAGCGCCAGCACCGCCATCGCCACCAGCAGCTCGAGCAAGGTGAAGCCGCGCTGTCGCACCTCAGAGCTCCCTTGAAAGCACGCCGACCAGGTGGCGCAGCTCGTGCGCGGCATCGGTCGGGTCCGTCACGCGGATCTCCACGCGCCGCAGGCGCGGATGAGGCGTGGCCAGGACCTCGGCGCGCCAGCGGAAATCGATCCCGGCCTGTTGTTCCGTGCCCTCGGTCACGCCGATGCCCGGCCAGCCGCGGCGCGCCGAGAGCTCGGCCAGGCGGTTTTCCGCGACGAAGCCCGCCAGCACGCGCAGCTTGTGATCCAGGGCGGAATCGGTGGACAACGCGACCGACCGGCCCGCAGCGGCGAGCGCCACGGCCACGATGGCGAGCGCCACCAGGACCTCAACCAGCGTGAATCCGCGGCCTCGCGGCACTCGGGCGTGCATCCATGCGCGCATGGGAATCGGGCTGCAACGATATGCGGCGGAGCGCGCCGCCACGCAAGGTGATGCTCGCGCCCCCGCCGGTGAGCGTCGCCTCGATCGCGCCGCTCATGCCGTAGGGCGTCAATATGATGCGCTCTCCAGGGCGCAGCGGCTGCGCATCGACCCGCACATCGCGCAGCAGCGTCGCGCCGGGCAAGGATCTGCGCCGGTAAGGACTATCCTCGGCAAAGCCGACCCAGGCGCCGTCCTCGGCCTGGCGCCAGAACGCGTATCCGCCCGGCACCGGCGACCAGGCGATGCTCTCGCCGCTCGCGCGCGTCTCCGAGAGCGCCAGCTCGAGCAGCGCCGCGAGGCGGCGCGCTTCCTTCCTCGCCAGCGTGGCGTCGCCCGGCTGCGCGACGAACACGATCGTGGCCGCGAGCACGCCGACGATGCCCATTGCGATCAGCAACTCGATCAGCGTGAAGCCATCGCGTCGAGCGCCGCGCATGCCGCGCACTACAGGGCCCACGAGCCGATGTCCGCATCGAATCCGTCGCCGCCCGCAACGCCGTCGGCGCCGAAGCTGAGCACGTCGATTTCGGCGTGAATGCCCGGATTGAGGTACTGGTAGGCGTTGCCCCAGGGATCCCG
>JAOUGZ010000547.1 GCA_029865405.1 Betaproteobacteria bacterium | reverse complement strand
ACGCCGGCCGTGGCGTACAGGCCGTGCGCGTCGGCAAGCGCCGCGGCGCGGCGGCTCTCCCCGACCGACGTGCCCGTGACCACGATCTGCGCGACGCCGTGCGCACGCGCGCGGGTGAGCACCGCATCGAGATCGTCGTGAAACGACGCGTGCGTGAGATTGGCCCCGATGTCGACGAGCTGCACGGCGTTCACAGCCGCTTCAGGCGGTAGAGCAGCTCCAGCGCCTCGCGCGGCGAGAGCTCGTCGGGATTGACCTGTGCCAGCGCGTCGCGCAGGGGATCGCTCGCCGATGCGGGTTCTTCTGCCGGCGAACGGGCGAACAGATCCGCCTGGGCGCCGCCGGCGCGGCTCGCCTCCTCGAGCTGCTGCAGGATGCGCCGCGCGCGCTGGATCACCGTCTTCGGCACGCCGGCGAGCTGCGCCACCTGCAGGCCGTAGCTTTGCGAAGCCGGTCCTTCCTCCACCGCGTGCAGGAAGACGATGCGGTCCTTGTGCTCCACGGCATCGAGGTGGACGTTGGCTGCCTCCTTGTACTCCAGGGCGATGCGCGTCATCTCGAAGTAGTGGGTGGCGAAGAGCGTGAGCGCCTTGTTCCTCTCGAGTAGCTGCCGCGCGATCGCCCAGGCGAGCGCCAGGCCGTCAAAGGTCGAGGTGCCGCGTCCAACCTCGTCCATCAGCACCAGGCTCTGGGCGGTGGCGTTGTGCAGGATGTTGGCGCTCTCGGTCATCTCCTCCATGAAGGTCGAACGCCCGCCGGCGAGGTCGTCGGCGGCGCCGATGCGCGTGAAGATCTGGTCGATCGGGCCGAGGCGCGCAGCCTTCGCCGGCACGAACGCGCCGGTGTGCGCGAGCAGCACGATGAGCGCGACCTGGCGCATGTAGGTCGACTTGCCGCCCATGTTGGGGCCGGTGATCAGCAGCAGCTGGCGCGAAGGCGACAGGCGCGCGTCGTTGGCGATGAAGCGCTCCACCTGGCCTTCCACGACCGGATGGCGGCCGCCCTCGATCTCGATGCGCACGTCGTCCACGAATTGCGGCCGGCAGTAGCCGCGCTCGTGCGCCACGGCGGCGAAGGCGGCGAGCACGTCGAGCTGGGCAAGGGCGCGCGCGATGCGCTGCAGCTCGAGCAGATGCGCAGCGAGCTTCGCGAGAAGCTCGTCGTACAGGGACTTCTCCAGCGCCAGCGCGCGGTCGCGCGCCGAGAGCGCCTTGTCTTCGAAGGCTTTCAGCTCGGGCGTGATGTAGCGCTCGGCGTTCTTCAGCGTCTGGCGCCGGCGGTACTCGGTGGGGATTTTCTCGGCGTGCGAGTTCGTCACCTCGATGTAGTAGCCGTGCACGTGGTTGTAGGCCACGCGCAGGTTGGGGATGTCGGTGCGCGCGCGCTCGCGCGCTTCGAGTTCGACCAGGAACTGGCCGGCGCCCGATTGCAACGTGCGCAGCTCGTCCAGCTCGGCGCTGTAGCCCTCGGCGATCACGCCGCCGTCGCGCACCAGCGCCGCGGGCTCGAGGGCCATTGCGCGGCGCAGGAGGTCCAGGCACGCCTGCGGCGTCTCCAGATCCGCCAGCAGTGACTGCAGAAGCGGGCTGGTGCCCGGCACAGCCTCCCGCAGCCGGGGCAACAGCCCGATACTGTCCCTCAGCCCGGACAGATCCCGCGGGCGCGCGTTCTTCAGCGAGATGCGCGCCGTGATGCGCTCGACATCGGCGAAGCGGCGCAGCGTCGAGTGAACGGGTTCCGTCCTTCCCAGGAGGATCTCCACCGCCGCGTGCCGCTCGGCGACCGCCGCGCGATCGCGCAGCGGATGGTGCAGCCAGTGGCGCAGCAGCCGGCTGCCCATGCCGCTCGCGCAGCGATCCAGCTGCGACAGCAGCGTCGGCGCAGGCTCGCCGCGCAGCGTCTCGGTAATCTCGAGATTGCGCCGCGTGGCCGCGTCCATGCGCAGGTATTCCGCGGCGCGCTCCGCCGACACCGCGTTGACGTGCGCCAGCGCCTGTCCCTGCGTCTTCTTCGCGTAGTCGAGCAGCGCGCCGCAGGCGCCGATGGCGAGTCCGAGGTCTTCCACGCCGTAGCCGGCGAGGTTCGCCGCTCCGAGCTGCTCGAGCAGGCGCTTCTTCCCGGAATCCGCGTCGAACTGCCACGCCGGCAGCCGCGTCACGAACAAGCCCGGAAGCTCGATGCCGTCGACGGCAAGGACTTCGGCCGGGCCGATGCGCTGCAATTCGTTGGCCAGCGCCTGCGGCGCGACTTCCGCCACGCGCAGCGTACCGCTGGCGAGCGACAGCCAGGCGAGGCCCACGCTGGCCTTGTCCGCGGTCAGCGCCAGAAGGATGTTGTCGGCCTTGTCGTCAAGCAGTTCCGAATCGGTGAGTGTTCCGGGAGTGACGATGCGCGTCACCTGGCGCTCGACCGGGCCTTTGGCGGTCGCCACGTTCCCGACCTGCTCGCAGATCGCGACGGATTCGCCCAGCTTCACCAGCTTGGCGAGGTACTGCTCTACGGAATGCGCCGGCACGCCGGCCATGGTCACCGGGGCGCCGGCCGACTGGCCGCGCGCGGTGAGGGTCAGGTCGAGCAGGCGCGACGCGCGCTCGGCGTCGTCGTAGAACATCTCGTAGAAGTCGCCCATCCGGTAGAACAGCAGGATGGCCGGATGCGCCGCCTTGATGCGCAGGTACTGCTGCATCATCGGCGTGTGATTGATAAAGTCCTGTCGTTCCACGCGGTGCGATTATCGCCGACAACCCAAGGCTCCAAAGAAAAGGAAATGCCATGATTCAATCAGCCGTATTGCGAAACGTCGACGCGCGCGGCGTCGCCACGGTCACGCTCA
>JAOUGZ010000546.1 GCA_029865405.1 Betaproteobacteria bacterium | reverse complement strand
CCGGTCACCGTCGCCGTGGACGCGAAAGGCGTGTCGGTGCACCAGACCGGCCCTGACGACTGGCAGAAAAAGATCATCCAGCTGAAGATCCCGGTGCACGCCGCTTGAACGGCGGCACGCGCTGGCCCGCGGTCTGGGCCGTGTTCGCCGGGGGCCTCATCTGCGGCGCGTACATCGGCAAGGTGCCGCCCGCGCTGCCGGCGCAGCGCGAAGAACTGGGCCTTTCGCTCGTCGAGTCGGGTTTCATAGCGACCACGTTCAACGTCATCGGCCTTCTGGTCGGCATGTTCGTGGGCGTGCTGTGCGACCGCTTCGGCCACAAGCGGCTCGGGCTCGCGGGGCTGGCGGTGATGTGCCTCGCCGGATTTCTCGGCGCCGCCGCCTGGGACTTCCCCACCCTCCTGACGTCGCGCTTCTTCGAAGGCGTCGGTTTCATACTGTTCGCGGTCTCCGGCTCAGCGCTGATGGCTGCCACGGCTGCCGAGCAGCGCGACCGATCGAAGGTCATGGGCCTGTGGAGCGCGTACATGCCCGCCGGCGGCAGCGCGGCGATGTTCCTGGCGCCGCTGATTCTCGCGGCCTGGGGCTGGCGCGGTTTTTGGGTAGTTCTGGCGATCGTGGCGGCCCTGTGCTTCGTGCTGGTGGCGCGTCTCGCGCCGACGCCACGCTACGGCTCAGTGCGTTCGATGAAGCTGGCCCTCGAGTCCCTGGCGCAGCCGGGCAGCGTGGCGCTGGCCCTGCTTTTCGCGTTCTACGTGGCGCAGTGGACCTCGGTGATGATCTGGCTGCCGACTTTCCTCGTCGAGGAGCGTGGCGCGAGTACCGCTGTGGCGTCGCTGATGACCGCGTTCATGGTGCTGGTGAACGTGCCCGGAAATCTCGGCGGCGGCTGGCTGCTCGGGCACGGCGTGCGCCGCGGGCCGCTGATCCTCGGCGCCTGCGCGGCGATGGTGGTGACCGACGTGGGCATGCTGACCAGTGCTCTGCCGGATGGACCGCGCTATTTTTCTGTTCTTGTCTTCTCGCTGTGCGTGGGCGTCATTCCGGCATGCATCTTTTCGGGAGTCGTGGCGCACGCGAAGACGCCACAACATGTCGGCACCACCAACGGCATGGTCATGCAGACCTCGCAAGCCGGGCAGTTCTTCGGCCCGATCCTGCTCGTGTGGCTGGCGTCGAACTTCGGCGGCTGGGGCGCTTCGCTGTGGGCGATGCTTGCGTTCGCCGCAGGCGGTGCGCTCTGCGGATACGCGATTCTGCGCATCGAGGCGCGCGGCGCGCATGCGCGCTCCGTTGACACTGGGTGAACCCGGGGCGCAGAATGAACACATTGTATACACGGAACCCCGATGAGCGATCCGGTGACCCTGAGGCTCGACCCCGAGACGCGCAAGCGCCTGGACAAGCTCGCGCAAGCCACCGAGCGCAGCCGCGCCGCGCTCGCGGCGGACGCCGTCCGGCAGTACCTCGACCTGAACGAGTGGCAGATCGCCGCCATCGAGGCGGGCGTGAGCGAAGCCAATCGCGGCCAGCTGATCGACCACGCCAGGCTGAAGGCGAAGTGGGAGAAGCGTCTTGCGGCTGCGCTGGACAAGGCTCGCTGAGGCGGACCTCGACGAGATTGCCCGCTACATCGGCCAGGACAGCCCGGCCGCCGCGGCGCGCATCGTGCTGGAGCTCATCGATCAGGCGGAAAATCTGCTTCCGCGACACCCGGCCATCGGGCGGGCCGGGCGGGTGATCGGCACGCGCGAGCTGGTCATCGGCAACCTTCCCTACATAATCGCCTACCGGGTGCGCGACAGGGACGTGGAGATCCTGCGCGTCCTGCATACGTCGCGGGCGTGGCCGGAGGGGATGTAGCAACCTCGACGCGGGCTAGAATTTGATCACCCAAGGAGATCCCCCATGCGCCAAATCCAGATCTGCGAAGTCGGCCCGCGCGACGGGCTGCAGAACGCCAGGCAGCTCATGCCCACCGCGACGAAGAAGGCCTGGATCAACGCCCTCGCCGCCGCCGGCCTGAACGAAATCGAGGTCGGCTCCTTCGTGCCGCCGAAGCTCATCCCGGCGATGGCCGACACCGGCGAGATCGTGAAGCACGCACTGACGATCCCCGGCCTGAAAGTCGTGGCCCTCGCCCCCAACGTCAAAGGCTTCGAGCGAGCGCGCGACGCCGGCGCGCACAAGATCACTTTCCCGGTGTCCGCCTCACACCAGCACAGCGTCTCCAACGTGCGCATGACGCCCGACCAGATGATCGAGGAGGTGCGCAAGGCCGCGCAGATGCGTAACGGCAAAGGCCCCGAGATCGAAGGCGCGGTGTCCACCGCCTTCGGCTGCACGATGCAGGGCAATGTGCCGGAAGATGAAGTAGTGCGCATTGCGGTTGCGCTGGCCGAATTCTGCGAGGGCGTGGCCCTCGCCGATACCGTCGGCTACGCTAATCCGGCGCAGGTGCGCCGCATCTTCCGCCGTGTGAAGCAGGAAATCGGCGACAAGCTCGAAGGCGCGCATTTCCACAATACGCGCGGCCTGGGGCTTGCCAACGCCCTCGCCGCCTGGGAAGAAGGCGTGCGCTCGTTCGATTCCTCGATGGGCGGCCTGGGCGGCTGCCCGTTCGCGCCCGGCGCGAGCGGCAACGTGATCACCGAGGATCTCGTCTTCATGTTCGAGAGCATGGGCGTGCAGACCGGCATCGACTTCGACAAGCTCCTCGCCGCACGAAAGATCATGCACGGTGGCGTGCCCGACGAGCCGCTCTACGGCCACATGGCGCTCGCCGGCTTGCCCAAAGGATTCCGTGCTGCCGCTTGAAGGGGTGCGCGTCGTAGAGTTCGCGCACATG
>JAOUGZ010000545.1 GCA_029865405.1 Betaproteobacteria bacterium | reverse complement strand
GCCGGTGCGCTCGCCCTTGCGCGCCGCGAGCTCGGGCAGCCGGCCCGCGCCGATGGCGTTGAAGGCGCGCACCAGGCGCGAGCCCGGCAGCAGCTCCGCCGTGGCGAGGCCGGCGCCTTTCTCGCGCGCCCACACCGCGATCTCGCCGTCGCGCCCCGGGAACGGGTTGCAGGCGTCGATCACCAGCGCCTTGGTCGCGAGCGCCGGCCCGTGGTCCTTGCCGATGTCCGGCAGCGCGCGATAGGGCACGGCGAGCAGCACCACCTCGGCGAAGGCGAGCGCGTCCGCGACCGTGCCGGCCTGCGCGAGCGGGCCGAGGCCGAGGACCAGGTCCTTGAGCTCTTCCGGGTGGCGCGACGAGAACATCACCGGGTGCCCCGCCTTCACCCACAGCCCGCCGAGCGCGCTGCCGATGCGCCCGGCGCCGAGCGTGGCGATCTTGAGCGGCGAGGCGGCGCGGGCGGCGCGCGGCAGCAGGGCGAGCAGCGCGGCGCCGAGGAGAAATTCGCGTCGTGTTGCCATCAGGGACTCCTCAAAGAGACTCGATCAGATCGACCATGCGCCTGCGCTGCGCCGCATCGGGCAGGCGCCCGCGCATCGCGCCGAGATTGTCCGCCATGTGCGCCGGATTCGACGTGCCGGGGATGGCGGCGGTCACCGCCGGGTGCGCGAGGATGAACTTGAGGAAGAACTGCGCCCAGCTCGCCGCGTCGAATTCCCTCGCCCAGCCGGGCAGGGCCTTGCCGCGCACGGCGCGAAACAGCCGCGCGCGGCCGAAGGGCAGCGCGATCAGCACCGCCGCCTTCATCTCGGCGGCGAGCGGCAGCAGGCGTTCTTCCACCTCGCGGTTGTCGAGCGAGTAGTCGATCTCGATGAAGTCGGGCTTCTCGCGCTTGAGCACCGCCTCGACCGCGTCGTAGTCGCGCTCGGAAGTCGACGTGACGCCCATGTAGCGGCACTTGCCTTCGGCCTTCCAGGCGCGAAACGCGCCGAGGTCCTGGCCCGGGTCGCGCACGTTGTGCAGGAAGAGCAGGTCGACCCGATCGGTGCGCAGCCGCGCGAGCGAGCCGCGCAATTCCTCGGCGTCGGGCGCGCGCAGCTTGGTGGCGATGAACACCTGCTTGCGCAGCCCGGCCTGCGCGACGAGGTCGCCGACCACGCCTTCCGCGGCGCCGTAGGACGTGGCGGTGTCGATGATCGTGCCGCCGCCGCCGACCAGGATGCGCAGCACCTCGGCCAGCTCGGCGCGCTTCGCCGGGTCGTCGCCGACGTTGAACACGCGCGACGTGCCCAGGCCGACCGCGGGCAGGCGCTCGCCGCTCGCGGGAACCGGCCGGGTGAGGATCTCGCCCGCGGCGCCCTGCGCGAGGGGCGGCGCGGCGAGCAGCGCGGCGGCGCTGCCGGCGAGGCGGAGGAATTCGCGGCGCGTGCGCATGATCGAGCGTCTAGTTTACGCGCCGCCGAAAGATTGATCTGGAACAAACGAATGCGCTTTAGCGGTTGACGCCGCGCGCCGGAGTGCTACCTTGGAGTCGGACCAGCGGGGGCAACCGGAACGTACAGCGGTCCGGCCGCAACAGCGGGATTCCCGGCGACCGTCGGGATAGCGCCCCCCGGCAAGCGGTCCAAGAGCGCGGGTTTCCGCGCAAATGTGAGCGCCCACAAAGCGCTGCCCGTAAACTCGGGCCATAGGCCCCGCCCAGAGCGGGGCCTTTCTTTTGGGCTCAGCCGAGAAAGCGTGGCGCGAAGGCGCCGCCCGTCGCCTCGATGCGGCACACGAACGGCGCGCCGATCTTCAGCGGCCTCATGCCCGCGCCGGCTTCTCGGCGAGGATCTTCTTCGCGATCCTGAAGCTGTCGAGCGCCGCCGGCGCGCCGCAGTAGGTGGCCACGTGGATGAAGATCTCCTTGATCTCCTTTTTCGTGATGCCGTTCCTGAGCGCCGCGCGCAGGTGGATCTCCAGCTCGTGCGGGCGGTTGAGCGCCGAGATCATGGCGAGGTTCATGATCGAGCGCGTCTTCAGCGGCAGCCCGCCGCGCGCCCAGCTCGCGCCCCAGCCGTGCTCGGTGACGTAGTGCTGCAGGTCGATCGTGAAGTCGTCGGCATCTTTGAACGCCTTGTCGACGTAGGCCTTGCCGAGCCAGCGGCGGCGGATCTTCAGTCCATCGGTGTAGGCCTTGCTGCGCCTTGGGGATTTCGCCATGCGTACGCTCCTCGTTGAGGGTCAGGTCTTGCCGAGGCGCTTCGCGCGCTCGACGTATTCCTTGTAGCCGAGGAACTCTTCGAGCTCCTCGATGCGCTCGCGGTAGCCGGTCACCGCGTTCGCGTCCTGCGTGCGCCGGAAGGTCTCGAGCGCGGTGTGCAGCGCGTCGAACTGCACCATCGTCGCAAAGCCGTAGTAGAGGACGATCGCGGCGCCCGCTTTCTCCTCGTCGGCGAGCGTGCCCTTGGGCAGGTCGACGATCATCAGCGGCTTGCCCGTGCGGCGCCTGATCTCGACGAGCTGCGCCGGGGTGGCGAGCGTGGGAAACACGAGGTCGGCGCCGGCTTTGGCGTAGGCCTCGAGCCGTCGCACCGCGTCGCCGAGCTCGCCGCCGATCCAGAGTGCGTCCGTCCTCGCGGCGACGAGGAAGTTCGGGTCTTGCCTTGCTTCCACCGCCGCGCGGATGCGCGCCGCGGCTTCTTCGGGCGGCCGCAGTTTCTGCGGGAGGCGCGTGTGCTTTCCCGGGCCTTCATGGTCCTCGATGTGGATCGCGGCGACGCCCGCCTGCTCGAAGGCCTGCACCGTGCGCCACATGTTCGCCGGATCGTTGAAGCCGCCCTCGGCGTCGGCGATCACGGGAATCTGC
>JAOUGZ010000544.1 GCA_029865405.1 Betaproteobacteria bacterium | reverse complement strand
GCCGCACATCTTGTTCACGGTGGTGCAGCCGGCGGCAAGCGGCAGGCCCGCGCCAAGCGAGGCCTGGCGCGCGGGCGCCTGGCCCTGGCCCGCGGGCAGCACGCAGCCCATGATCACTTCCTGCACCTCCTCGGGTTTCAGCTTTGCGCGCTCCACCGCGGCGCGGATAGCGGCGGCGCCGAGCTCCGGCGCGGCGAAGCTCTTCAGCTCGCCCTGGAAACCGCCCATCGGGGTGCGGGCGGCGGCAACGATGACGATCGGGTCTTGGGCCATGGTGTTACTCCGTTCGGGTGCAGTCGAGGTCGCGCAGCAGGCCGTCCTGCAGGTCGTAGATCCAGCCGTGCACGGCAAGGGGCTGCTTTCGCGCCCAGGCGTCCTGGACCGAAGTGCATTGGCTGACATGGTGGACTTGCTCGCGCACGTTCAGTTCGCACAGGCGCCGGTGGCGCGCGTCGTCGCTCCGGATCGCCTGCAGCTCGCCCGCGTGCTTGGCGGCCACGTCCTGCACGTGCCGCAGCCAGTTCTCCGACAGGCCGGTGCGCTGCCGGCCCATCGCGGCGAGCACGCCGCTGCAGCCGTAGTGCCCGCAGAGGATGATGTGTCGCACCTTGAGGAAGTCCACGGCGAACTGGATCACCGACAGGCAGTTGAGGTCGGTATGCACGACGACGTTGGCGATGTTGCGGTGGACGAACACCTCGCCCGGCGCGAGGCCGGTGATCTGGTTCGCCGGCACGCGCGAGTCCGAGCAGCCGATCCACAGGAACTGCGGCGACTGCTGGCGCGCAAGGCGCGCGAAGTACTCCGGGTCGGCGGCGAGCGCCTCGCGCGCCCAGGCGCGGTTGTTCTCGAGAAGCTGCTCGAGCTTCATGCGCTCTCGCCGAAGAGCTCGCGCCCGATCAGCCAGCGCCGGATCTCGGAGGTGCCGGCGCCGATCTCGTAGAGCTTGGCGTCGCGCCACAGCCGCCCGGTGGGCGTCTCGTTGATGTAGCCCATGCCGCCCATCGCCTGGATCGCCTCGCCCGCCATCCAGGTGGCTTTCTCGGCGGCGTAGAGGATGGCGCCGGCGGCGTCCTTCCTCGTCGTCTCACCGCGATCGAGCGACTGGCCCACCGCGTAGACGTAGGCGCGGCACGCGGAGAAGGTGGTGTACATGTCGGCGAGCTTGCCCTGCATGAGCTGGAACTCGCCGATCGGCTGCCCGAACTGCTTTCTTTCGTGCACGTAGGGCAGGACGACATCGAGGCACGCGGCCATCACGCCCAGCGGCCCGCCTGCGAGCACGGCGCGCTCGTAGTCGAGTCCGCTCATCAGCACCTTGACGCCCTTGCCTTCCTCGCCGAGCACGTTCTTCGCCGGCACCTCGCAGTCGCGGAAGACGAGCTCGCAGGTGTTCGAGCCGCGCATGCCGAGCTTGTCGAGCTTCTGCGCGGTGGAAAAGCCTTTCATGCCCTTCTCTACGAGGAACGCGGTGATGCCCTGATCGCTCGTCTTGCCGTAGATGACGAGCACGTCGGCGTCGGGCCCGTTCGTGATCCACATCTTGTTGCCGTTGAGGACATAGGCCGCGCCGCGCCGCTCTGCGCGCAGGCGCATGCCGACCACGTCCGAGCCCGCGCCCGGCTCGCTCATGGCGAGCGCGCCGACGTGCTCGCCGGAGACGAGCTTCGGCAGGTAGGCCTTCTTCTGCGCCTCGCTGCCGTTCCGGCGGATCTGGTTCACGCACAGGTTGGAATGTGCGCCGTACGACAGGCCCACCGAGGCCGAGGCGCGCGAGATCTCCTCCATGGCGACGATGTGCGCGAGGTAGCCCATCATCGTGCCGCCGTAGTCTTCCTCGACGGTGATGCCGAGCAGGCCGAGCGCGCCGAACTTCTTCCACAGGTCCGCGGGAAACTGGTTCGAGCGGTCGATCTCGTCGGCGCGCGGCGCGATCTCCTTCTGCGCGAAGTCGCGCACGGCGTCGCGCAGCATGTCGAGGGTCTCGCCGTGCTCGAAGCGCAGGAAGTTCATTCGACGGCATCCGGCGTGTCGGCGAGCATCATCAGCGTCTGCTGCATGCTCGCCACGTGTGTGCCGTCCGCGGTGTACACGTCACCCCGCGTCACGGTAAGGGTGCGCCCCGGCCGGATCACCTGTCCGCGCGCGACGAGGTCGCCCCGCGCCGGCGCGAGGATGTTGATCTTGTATTCGACGGTGACGAGGGAGGCGCTCGGCGGCATCAGCGAAAAGGCGGCATAGCCGCAGGCGGAATCGGCGATCATGCCGAGGATGCCGCCGTGCACGTAGGCCTTTTGCTGCGTCAGCTCCGGCCGGTAGGCGAGCGCGACTTCCGTGTAGCCCGGCTCGACGACCGTGAGACGCGCGCCGATCAGGTCCATCGCCTTCTGGCGCGCAAAGCTCGCGCGCACGCGCCCGGCAAAGCCGGGGTCCTTGGGCTGGAAGCGGGGCTGGGGGGCGTTCATCGGGCCGAGGCTACGTGACGTTTACGTAAACGTCAACCGCGCTTGCGGCCGCCGAGCTGCTTGCGCACGCGCTTCTCGAACGCCGCGATCTCGCCAAGCTGCGCGGCGATGTCCTCGCGCTGGCGCTCGAGCGCCGCCTTGTGCGTCTCCAGCACGGCGAGGAAGCGCTCGAGCTGCGGCCGCTCGTCCTGCCCGGGCTCGTACATGCCGATGAGGCTGCGGATCTCGGACAGCGTGAGGCCGAGGCGCTTGCCGCGCAGCGTGAGCTTCAGGCGCGTGCGCTCGCGCGGCGTGTAGATGCGGCGCTGGCCGTCGCGGCGCGGCGCGAGGAGGCCCTCCGACTCGTAGAAGCGGATGGCGCGCGGCGTGACGTCGAACTCGGCGGCGAGC
>JAOUGZ010000067.1 GCA_029865405.1 Betaproteobacteria bacterium | reverse complement strand
CGCGCCGCGCGCTCGATTTCGTTCGAACGCGCATGTGGCAGGGCGGCAGACTGCTCGCCACGTACAAGGACGGGCGCGCGCACCTCGATGCGTACCTCGACGACTACGCGTTCCTGATGCTGGCGCTGATCGAGCTGCTGCAAGCCGAGTTCCGCGCTGAGGACTTGGCGTTCGCCGAGGAACTGGCGCAGGTGCTGCTCGAGCAATTCGAGGATGGCGAGGCGGGCGGGTTTTTTTTCACGGCGCGCGATCACGAGCGCCTCATCCACCGCCCCAAGCCCGGGCACGACCAGGCCACGCCCTCGGGCAACGGCGCGGCGGCTTTCGCGCTGAACTGGCTGGCCGCGCTCACCGGCGAGGCGCGCTACGCCGCCGCGGCCGAGCGCACGCTGCGGCTATTTCTTCCCGGCGTGCGTGCGCGACCGGCGGGCTTCGCCATGCTCATTGCAGCGCTGGAAGCGTCACTCGAGCCCCCCGCCACCGCCATCGTGCGCGGCGCGCCGGACGCGTTGCGTACGTGGTCCGCCGCGATGGCGCGCGAGTATCTGCCGCGGACGCTGGTGCTCGCCATCCCGGCCGGCCTCGCCGGCTTGCCGCCGCTGCTCGACAAACCTGGGTCATCGGGCGTCCAGGCGTGGCTGTGCCGCGGCGCAGTGTGCCTGCCGCCGCTCGACAGCATCGACGCACTGCGCATGGCCTGCAGCGCGTAAGCGACGCCGGGCGGGACACAGCCCCCTTTTTTATGTAACCATTCCCGCGCACGCAACCGCGGCACGGGACGATCCATGGGCTATTTCCTGCAGCAGCTCATCAACGGGCTGACGCTCGGCATGATCTACGGCCTGATCGCCATCGGCTACACGATGGTGTACGGCATCATCGGCATGATCAATTTCGCGCACGGCGAGATCTTCATGATCGGCGCCTTCATCGCCTTTATCGCTTTCCTCGCCCTCGGCCTGATCGGCATCGGCTGGGTGCCGCTCGCGCTCGTCATCGTGCTGCTGGCGACCATGCTGCTCACCTCCGTGTACGGCTGGGCGCTGGAACGCGTCGCTTACCGGCCGCTGCGCCACTCGCCGCGGCTCGCGGCGCTGATCACCGCGATCGGCATGTCGATCTTCCTGCAGAACTACGTGCAGCTGCTGCAGGGCGCGCGGGTGAAGCCGATGCAGCCCGTGGTCACGGGCGGGCTCAGGTTCTTCGAGACCGGCGAATTCGCGGTCGCCTTCAGCTTCCTGCAGATGCTCATCATCCTGATCACCCTGGGCCTGATGATCGGCTTCACGCTGGTCATCACCCGCACGGCGCTCGGCCGCGCGCAGCGCGCCTGCCAGCAGGATCTCGGCATGGCCGCACTGGTCGGCATCAACGTCGATCGCACGATTGCGCTCACCTTCGTGATGGGCGCGAGCCTCGCCTCGGTGGCCGGGCTGATGTTCCTGCTCAACTACGGCGTGATCGACTTCTACATCGGCTTTCTCGCCGGCGTCAAAGCGTTCACCGCGGCGGTGCTCGGCGGCATCGGCTCGGTCCCCGGCGCGATGCTCGGTGGCCTGCTCATCGGCCTGATCGAAGCGTTCTGGTCGGCGTACTTCTCGGTCGAGTACAAGGACGTGGCGACGTTCGCGATCCTCATCCTGGTGCTCATCTTCAGGCCGACGGGATTGCTCGGCAAGCCCGACGTCGAAAAAGTCTGATGCGCGCGAGCGCCGCTCCCCGACCGCCGTTTGACTGGCCAGGCGCGCTCAAAGACGCCGGGATGGTCGCCGGGATCGTCGTCCTCCTCGCCATCGCGCTGGTCGGCGCGCGCATCCAGGACACGTCCAGCGGCCCGCCGCTCGCCTATCGGCTCGACGACGTCTTCGCCGCCGCGCTGATCGCCTTTCTCGGCCGGCTCGGCATTGCGGCGCTGCGCGCGCAACGCGCCGTGCCGGTGCTCGCTGGCGCGCTCGCGTTCGCGATCGCGCTCACCGGCATTCTGGCCTTCGGCGTCGATCAGCAGCTGCTGCCCTTCAAGAGCGCCGTGCTCAACGGGACGCTCGCGCTCGCCGGCTGGGTACTGAGCGCGCGCGCCGCCTGGCTTGTATGGCACGCGGCGAGCGAGACGAGCGCCGAGGTGCGCGAGGCGCGCATGGACCGGCTGGGCGCGCAGGTGCAGAAATGGGCGGGCTGGGTCGGGCCGCTGCTGCTCGGCTTGGCGGTGGCGCTGCCGTTCCTGCCGTGGATCGACCGGCGCATGCTCGACATCGCCACCCTGGTCGCCACCTACATCATGCTCGGCTGGGGCCTCAACATCGTCGTCGGCCTGGCCGGGCTGCTCGACCTGGGCTACGTCGCGTTCTACGCCGTGGGCGCCTACAGCTACGCGCTGCTTGCGCTGCATTTCGATCTCGGTTTCTGGGTGTGCCTGCCGTTCGCCGGCATCATGGCGGCGTTCGCCGGCATCCTGCTCGGCTTTCCGGTGCTGCGCCTGCGCGGCGACTACCTGGCGATCGTCACGCTCGGCTTCGGCGAGATCGTGCGCATCATCCTGCTCAACTGGTACCAGTTCACCAAGGGGCCGGACGGGCTCTCGGGCATCCCGCGGCCGACTTTCTTCGGCCTGCCGATGGTGCGCGATGCGCCAGAGGGCGGGCACACCTTCCACAGCTTCTTCGGACTCGAGTACTCGCCGATCGACCGCGTGATTTTTCTCTACTACCTCGCGGTCGCACTCGCGCTGGTCACCAACCTGTTCACGCTGCGCATCCGCAAGCTGCCCATCGGCCGCGCCTGGGAAGCGCTGCGCGAGGACGAGATCGCGTGCCGCAGCCTCGGCGTGCATCCGCGCAACACCAAGCTCACCGCCTTTGCCATCGGCGCGATGTTCGGCGGCTTCGGCGGCTCTTTTTTCGCCACGCGCCAGGGGTTCGTCAGCCCGGAGAGCTTCACCTTCATCGAATCGGCCATCATCCTTGCCATCGTGGTGCTGGGCGGCATGGGCAGCCAGATCGGCGTGGTGCTCGCCGCGATCCTGCTGATCGGCCTGCCCGAGGTGTTCCGCGAGCTGAACCAGTACCGCATGCTCGCCTTCGGCGTGGCGATGGTGGCGATCATGACCTGGCGCCCGCGCGGGCTGCTCGCGCATCGCGAGCCGACCGTGCGCCTCGGCAAAGGACCGCCCGAGGAAAGCCAGGCGGAGCCGCGCGCATGAATCCGCTGCTCTCGGTCGAGCGGCTGACGATGCGCTTCGGCGGGCTGGTCGCCGTCGACGACGTGTCGTTCGACGCGCCGGCGCAGAAGATTACCGCCGTCATCGGCCCGAACGGCGCCGGCAAGACCACGGTGTTCAACTGCCTGACCGGCTTCTACAAGCCGACCTCCGGCCTCATGCGGCTGCGCCATCCGGTGCACGGCGATTTCCTGCTGGAGCGCATGGAAGGACACGCCATCCCGGCGAAGGCCGGCGTGGCACGCACCTTCCAGAACATCCGCCTGTTCACCGGCATGTCGGTGCTCGAGAACCTGCTCATCGCCCAGCACAATACGCTGATGCGCGCCTCGGGCTACACGGTCGGCGCCCTGTTCGGCGTCGGCGGCTATGCCGCGGCCGAGCGGCGCGCGATCGAGCGCGCGCGCTATTGGCTGGAGCGCGTGGAGCTCACCGAACGCGCCGACGCCAACGCCGGCAGCCTGCCCTACGGCGCGCAACGGCGCCTCGAGATCGTGCGCGCGATGTGCGCCGAGCCGGTGCTGCTGTGCCTCGACGAGCCCGCCGCCGGGCTCAACCCGCGCGAATCAGGCGAGCTGAACGAGCTGCTCAGGTTCATTCGCGACGAGCACCGCGTGACGCTGCTGCTCATCGAGCACGACATGAGCGTGGTGATGGAAATTTCCGACCATGTCGTGGTGCTCGACTACGGCCGCAAGATCGCCGAGGGCACGCCCGAGGCGGTGCGCAACGACCCGAAGGTGATCGCCGCCTACCTCGGCGAAGAAGACGCGGAGGAGGCGGCGCGGCCATGACCGTTCTGCGCGTCACGGGCCTGCATGCCGCCTACGGGCCGATCAAGGCGCTGCACGGCATCGACGTGGAGGTCGCCGAGGGCGAAATCGTGACGTTGATCGGCGCCAACGGCGCGGGCAAGTCGACCCTGCTGATGACCATTTGCGGCAATCCGCGCGCCGCCCAGGGACGCATCGACTTTCTCGGCGAGGACATCACGCGCCTGCCGACGCACGAGATCGTGCACCGCGGCGTGGCGCAGGCGCCCGAGGGACGGCGGCTGTTCCCGTTCATGTCCGTGCTCGAGAACCTGCAGATGGGCGCGGTGAGCGCCGATCCGCGGCATTACGAAGCGGACCTGGAGCGCGTCTTCACCCTCTACCCGATCCTGCGCGAGCGGCGCGAGCAGCGCGGCGGCACGCTCTCGGGCGGCGAGCAGCAGATGCTCGCCATCGCGCGCGCGCTGATGAGCCGGCCGAAGCTGCTGCTGCTGGACGAGCCCTCGCTCGGGCTCGCGCCGCTGCTCGTGAAGCAGATCTTCAGCGTGATCCGCGAGATCAACGAGCGCGACCGCGTTACCGTCTTCCTCGTGGAGCAGAATGCGCACCATGCGTTGCGCATCGCGCACCGCGGCTACGTCATGGCGAACGGCCGCATCATCCTCTCGGGCTCGGGCAGGGAGCTGCTCGCGAACGCCGAGGTGCGCCGCGCCTACCTGGAAGGCGGACGCTGATGGAAGCGCTGCTGGGCACCGGCCTGGGGGTGTACGTCGGCCTGACGGTGTGCCTGATGGGCTTTGCCGCCTTCATGACCGGACAGGCGATCGCGACAACCTGGAAACCGGCCTGGCACGCCTTGGGCTACGCGCTGCTGCTCGGCCTGGCCGACCGGTTTCTCGCCTTTGCGCTGTTCGACGGGCACCTGCTGTCGGTTCCGGCCTATCTGATCGACACAGCCACCCTGGCCGCCATCACCCTGCTGGCCTGGCGCCTGGCGCGGGCGCGCAAGATGGTGTCGCAATACCCCTGGCTGTACGAGCGTGCGGGGCCGTTTTCGTGGCGCAGCCGGACCCCGCCCGCAGGCTGAACGCTGTGCTAGAGTAATTCCACTGGATCACGAGGAGGACTTCCCCCAATGAAAACGCACGTTTCCATGAAGTACATTCTGGCCGCCGCGCTGGCGAGTTTCGGCAACGCCGCCTGGTCGCAGATCGTCATCGCCACCGCCGGCCCGATGACCGGGCAATACGCGTCCTTCGGCGAGCAGATGCGCCGCGGCGCGGAGATGGCAGTGGCCGACATCAACGCCAAGGGCGGCGTGATGGGCAAGAAGCTCGTGCTGAAGATCGGCGATGACGCCTGCGATCCCAAGCAGGCGGTCGCGGTGGCGAATCAGTTCGTGAGCGACAAGGTGGTATTCGTCGCCGGGCATTTCTGCTCGGGCTCGTCGATTCCCGCCTCGAAGGTCTACACCGAGGAAGGCATCCTGCAGATCTCGCCGGCCTCGACCAATCCGAAACTGACCGATGAGGGCGGCCCGAACGTGTTCCGCGTGTGCGGCCGCGACGACCAGCAGGGCGCGGTCGCCGGCAACTACCTCGCCGACAAGTTCAAGGGCAAGAAGATCGCGGTCATCCATGACAAGACGGCGTACGGCAAGGGACTCGCCGACGAGACCAAGAAGCAGCTCAACTCGCGCGGCGTGACCGAGGCGATGTACGAGGCCTATACCGCGGGCGAGAAGGACTATTCGGCGCTGGTGTCGAAGTTGAAAGGCGCGAACGTCGATGTGGTCTACGTCGGCGGCTACCACACCGAGGCCGGCCTCATCGTGCGCCAGGCGCGCGAGCAGGGCTACAAGGTGCAGCTCGTGTCCGGCGACGCGCTGGTGACCGACGAGTACTGGAAGATCACCGGCGCCGCGGGGCAGGGCACGCTGATGACCTTCAGCCCGGACCCGCGCAAGGCGCCCGTCGCGGCCGAGGTGGTGAAGAAGTTCCGCGCGCAAAAGTACGAGCCCGAGGGCTATACGCTGTACACCTATGGCGCGATCCAGGCCTGGGCGGCAGCCGCCGGCCAGGCGAAGTCGACGAATTGGAAGGACGTGGCCGGCGCGCTGCGCGCAGGCAAGTTCTCCACCGTGCTCGGCACCATCGGCTTCGACAAGAAGGGCGACGTCACCGCTCCCGGGTACGTCTTCTACGTGTGGAAGGACGGCAAGTACGACTACGCCAAGTAGCGCGGTCGTGCGGTAGAAAAAAGAGGCCCGGCGGCGCAAGCCCCGGGCCTTTGTGCTGTCTAGTGGGGCGCGTCCGCCTGGGTGGTGAAACTGTCGGCGTAGAACTCCTCCTCCGGCAGCCGGCACGACGCGGTGAAGTCCTTGCGCGCGGCATCGACCATCACCGGCACGCCGCAGGCGTAGACCTGGTGCGCGGAGAGATCAGGGTGATCTTCCATCACTGCGCGGTGCACGAAGCCCGAGCGTCCCTGCCAGGCGTCTTCCGGCCGCGCGTCCGAGATCACGGGCACGTATTTCAGGAGTCCCTGCGCAGCCCAGCCCTCGGCGAGCGCGTTCATGTACAGGTCTTGCGGTCGCCGCCCGCCCCAGTACAGCGTCATCGGGCGCGCGATGCCCTTTTTCGCCGCCTCTTCGATGATCGACTTGATGGGCGCGAAGCCGGTGCCGGAGGCGACGAACACAATGGGCTTCGCAGACTCCTCCCGCAGGAAAAACGTGCCCAGCGGCCCCTCGAAACGCAGGATGTCGCGCTCCTTCATCTTGGCGAACACATGGTCGGTGAACTGCCCGCCGGCCACGTGGCGCACGTGCAGTTGCAGCAGCTCAGCGTCGTGGGGCGCATTGGCCATCGAGAAGCTGCGGCGCGAGCCGTCTTTCAGCAGGAATTCCAGATACTGCCCGGCGAGAAATACCAGTTTCTCGTTGGCGGGCAGCTTCAGATGCAGCGCCATGACATCATCGGCGAGGCGCTCGAGCTTTTGCACGCGGCAGGGCAGCGTCTTCACCTCGATGCCCTTGACCGCGCCGATGGTGCGCGCCTCGATCACCAGGTCGGAGAGCGGCTTGGCCTGACAAAAGAGCGCCTTGCCACGCGTTTTGTCCTCGTCCGGCAGCGCTTTCGGCTGATACACGCCGTAATCCACCGCGCCCGAGACGATCTTGCCCTTGCAGGTGCCGCACGCCCCGTTCTTGCACCCGTAGGGCAGGACCAGCCCCTGGCGCAGCGCCGCCGCCAGCACGGCTTCGCCGTCTTCGACCTGGAACTGTTGACCGCTCGGCTGGATCGTGACGCTGTGCATGTCGCTAGAATGGCTTCAATGAAAAAGCTGTTGATCGCAGGCTACGGCGACATCGCACGCCGCGCCATGCCGCGCTTGCAGGCGCGCTACGTGGTGCAAGCGCTGTCGCGCCGTCACGGCTTCGACCTCGACCGGCCCGAAACGCTGGCTGGCCTCGCCGCGGGGGATGCCGTGCTGCACTGCGCGCCGCCGCCGCCCAAGGGCGTGGCGGATACGCGCACCGCGTACCTGCTCGCCGCGCTGGCGAAGGGCCGGATTCTACCGGCGCGCGTCGTCTACGTCAGCACGAGCGGCGTGTACGGCGACTGCGGCGGCGCGCGCGTGGATGAAACGCGCGCCGTGCAGCCGCAGACCGACCGGGCACGGCGCCGCGTCGATGCCGAGCGCCAGCTCGCGCAGTGGTGCAGCGAACGCGCCGTGGCACTCGTGATTCTGCGCGCGCCCGGCATCTACGCGGCGGACCGGCTGCCGCTCGAGCGCCTGCGCCGGGGCACGCCCGTGCTGCGCTCGGAGGAGGACGTGTACACCAATCATATTCATGCCGAAGACCTGGCCGCGATCGCCGTGCGCGCGCTCGAGGACGACGCGCCCGGCGGTACCTACAACGCGAGCGACGACAGCGAGATCCGCATGGGCGACTGGCTCGACCTGGTGGCCGAGCGCACCGGCTTGGCGAGGCCGCCGCGCGTCGCGCGCAGCGAGGCCGCAGGCCGCATTGCGCCCGAACTGCTGTCGTTCATGAGCGAGTCGCGGCGCCTCGCCAACCGCCGCATGAAAGAAGAATTGGGCGTGCGCCTGTGCTATCGCACCGTGTTCGAGGGCGTGCCGCGCACGATCGGGGTCGCATGAGCGCGCTGCTGGTGCTGACCAATCTTCCCGACCGCGCCACGGCCGAGGCGCTGGCCGAAGCGCTGATCGAAAGCCGCGCCGCGGCGTGCGTCAACATCCTCGCGCCGTGCCGGTCCGTCTACCGGTGGCAGGGCGCCGTGCAGCGCGATGAGGAGCACCCCGTGCTCATCAAGACCACGCAGGAGGCCTATGCCGGCCTCGAGGCCCTGATCCGCGCGCACCACCCGTACGAACTTCCGGAGATCATCGCAGTCCCAATCGAGCGGGGACTGCTGGACTACCTGGACTGGGTGGCGGCGCAAACCGCATCCGCCCCGTGACCCGCCTTCTCCTCCTGTGGATCGCTCTGGCGGCGCCGCTCGCACCGGCCGCCGCGGCCGAGGATCTGCTCGAGCCCGAGAAGGCGTTCCGTTTCTCGGCGCGCGCGCTGGGCGCCGATGCGCTCGAAGTGAGCTTCGCGATCGCCGACGGGTACTACATGTACCGGGATCGCTTCAAATTCGAGGCGCGCGACGCGCGCCTCGGACCGGCCGAGCTGCCGCGCGGACTGCGCAAGAAGGACGAGTTCTTCGGCGACACCGAGGTCTACCGCAACACGGTGACCATCCGCGTGCCGGTGGCGCCGGGCGCGGTCGATCCGCTGCAATTGGTGGTCACGTCGCAGGGCTGCGCCGACATCGGCGTGTGCTACGTGCCGATGGAATCGCGCGCCACGATCCTCCTCGCCGGCGCGACGTCGGCGCCGGCGTTCAGCGAGGCGCCGCGCCGCGTGCCCGAAGCGCCGCGCTGGTCGATCTACGCGAGCGACCTGGACATCGCCGCCCTGTTCCAGCGCAATGGCCTGCTGGTCCTCGCCGGGTTCTTCGGCTTCGGCCTGCTGCTCACGTTCACGCCGTGCGTGCTGCCCATGATCCCGATCCTGTCGTCGATCATCGCCGGCGAGGGGCGCGGCCTGGACAAGCGGCGCGCGTTCGCGCTCTCGGCGAGCTACGTGCTGGGCATGGCGCTCGCTTATGCGGCGGCGGGCGTCGCGGCCGCGTATTCCGGGTCGCTGCTCGCCGCGGCGCTGCAGGATCCCTGGGTGCTGGGCACCTTCGCCGCCGTGTTCGTGTGGCTCGCGCTCTCGATGTTCGGGCTGTACGAGATCTCGCTGCCCGGCTTCCTGCACCAGCGCCTGTCGACGGCGCACCAGCGCCTTCGCGGCGGGCGCATCGCCTCGGTGGCGGCAATGGGCGTGCTCTCGGCGGTGATCGTCAGTCCCTGCGTCGCCGCGCCGCTTGCCGGCGCGCTGCTCTACATCTCGCAGAGCAAGGACGTGGCGCTCGGCGGCGCGGCGCTCTTCGCCATGGCGCTCGGCATGGGCGTGCCGCTCATGATCGTGGGCGTGTCGGAAGGTGCGCTCCTGCCGAAGGCGGGGCCGTGGATGAACGGGGTGAAGCGGTTCTTCGGCGTGCTGCTCCTGGCGGTGGCCATCTGGATCGCGTCGCCGGCATTGCCAGCCGCGGCGGTAATGCTGGCGTGGGCGGCGCTGCTCGTGGGCACGGGCGTCTTCCTGCGGGCGACGGACCGGTTGCCGGCGGACGCCAAAGGCCTGGCGCGTCTGGGCAAGGCGGCGGGCATCGTCGCGCTGGTCGCCGGCGTGGCCCTGCTGGTCGGCGTCCTGTCCGGCAGCCGCGACCCGCTGCGTCCGCTCGCCGGACTGACGGGAGGCGCGCCCGCGGCGCCCGTCGCGTTCCAACGCGTGAACTCGCTGGGCGAGCTCGACGCGGCCCTGCGCTCCCCCGGCAAGCCGGTGATGCTCGATTTCTACGCGGACTGGTGCGTGTCCTGCAAGGAAATGGAAGCCTTCACGTTCAGCGACGCGCGCGTGCGGCAGCGCTTCGCGGGCATGCTGCTGCT
>JAOUGZ010000066.1 GCA_029865405.1 Betaproteobacteria bacterium | reverse complement strand
GTTCGGAATGCCCTGCGGCAGCACCGAGCGCACGCCGGTATAGGAAGCCGCCTTGGTATACGACAGCGTGTTGTTGATCGCGCCCTTCACCTGCGGCGCGGTGCCGGTCCAGTCGACCACCATGTGCCCGCCGCGCTTGCGCAGGGTGACGAACAGCCGGATCGGCTTGCCGTAGTCGATGCCGTCGTCGTCGATCCAGTCCTCGAAGCTCCATTCGCCGTCGGGCAGCGTCTCGAGCGCGGCGCGCGTCAGGCGCTCGGCATAGTCGACGGTCTCGTTCATGTAGTAGCGCGTCTGCTGCGGCCCGTAGCGCGCCACCAGCTCGGCGAACTGCTTCTCGGCGATGTGGCACGCAGCGAGCTGCGCGCGCAGGTCGCCGAACAGCTGCACCGGCAGGCGCACGTTCTTCTCGATGATCGAGAGCAGCGTGTGGTTGGGCTCGCCCTTGACGTAGAGCTTGAGCGGCGGGATGCGCAGCCCTTCGGCGTAGATCTCGGTCGAGTCGGAGGCGTTCGAGCCCGCCACCCGCCCGCCGACGTCGCCGTGGTGGCACACGGTGCAGGCGAAGGCGATGCGCTCGCCCTCGTGGTACAGCGGCTTGAACACGAAGATGTCGGGCAGGTGCATGCCGCCGTCGAACGGATCGTTCATGATGAACACGTCGCCCGCATGCATGTCGTCGCGGAAGTGGCGCATGATGGATTGCATCGCCGTGGGCACCGAGCCGAGGTGCCCGGGAAGCGTCAGGCCCTGCGCCACGAGCCTGCCCTCGGCGTCGGCGAAGCCGGTCGAGTAATCCATGTTGTCCTTGAGCACCCCCGAATAGGTGGTGCGGAACACCGTCAGCGCCATCTCGTCGGCGATCGAGAAGATGGCGTTCTTGAACAGCTCGAAGACGATCGGATCGGCGTGCTCGCGCATGGGCAGGTCGGAAAAGTCGTAAGCTCCCGGCAACGGCAATCTTAGCAATCGAACGCGATTCCCGGGGGGAGGTTCGACGATGGGGAACGGAGATATCTATGCGGCGCTCGGCGTGCGGCGCCGGATCAACGCGGCGGGCACCCTGACGCGCCTGGGAGGCAAGCCTATGGCCCCCGAGGTTAGCGCCGCGATGGCGGCCGCCGCGCGGCATTCGGTCGACATGGCCGAGCTGCAGGCAGCCGCCAGCCGCACCATCGAGCGCATCACCGGCGCCGAGGCGGGGATGGTGACCTGCGGCGCTGCCGCGGCGTTGACACTGGCCGCAGCGGCCAGCATGACGCGCTGGGACATCGCGCGCATGGCGGCGTTGCCGCACGCCGAGGCGTTCCCGCACGAGATCCTGATCCCGCGCACGCATCGCACCGGCTACGCGCATGCCTTGACTGCCGCCGGCGCCAGGCTGGTCGACATCGGGCACAACGACCGCGGCACCGGCGCCGGCGTTCGCGGCCTCGAGGCCTGGGAGATCGAGGCGGCGATCACGCCGCGCAGCGCCGCGTTCGCGTTCTGCGCCAACCCGGGAAACTTCGACGACCTGGCGCTGGTGGCGGCGGTGTGCAAGCCGCGCGGCCTGCCGGTCATCGTGGACGCGGCGGCGCAGCTGCCGCCCAAGCGCAACCTGCGCCGCTTCATCGAGCAGGGAGCCGACCTGGTGGCCTTCTCGGGCGGCAAGGCGATCGGCGGCCCGCAGGCCTCCGGCATCCTGGCCGGGCGCGGCGACCTGGTCGGCGCGGCCCTGGTGCAGCAGCTCGACATGGACGTCTCGCCCGGCACCTGGGCGCCGCCCGGGCTGATCGATCGCGCGGCGTTGAAAGGCGTGCCGCATCACGGCCTGGGTCGCGGCTTCAAGGTCGGCAAAGAGGAGATCGTCGGCCTGCTCACCGCGCTCGAGCGCTTTGCGGCGGCCGACGACGAGGCCGCCAACGCCGAACTGGAGGAACGCCTGCGTCGCATCGCGGCGCAGCTCGGCGCCGCGGCGGGCTTGAGCACCCTCGTGTTGTCGGCGCGCGAGGCCGGCCGCGTGCCTCACCTGCATCTGCGGATCGACCCGGCCGTCGCCGGCACCGACGCGCTTGCGCTCAGCCGGCGCCTGCAGGAGGACGACCCGCCGGTGCATCTGTCCGAGCGGCTCGCTGCGCAAGACATCCTGATCGTCGACCTGCAGGCCTTGGCGCCGGAGGACGATGCGACCGTCGTGGCGGCGTTGCGTCGTGTGTTCGATGAGCGGTAAATACGATCGCGACCTGGTCGGTTACGGCCCGAACCCGCCCGATCCGCGATGGCCGGACGGTGCGCGGCTGGCGGTCAACTTCGTGATGAACTACGAGGAAGGATCGGAGCCCTCGGTGCAGGACGGGGAAGGCTACAGCGAGAACGCACTGACCGAAACGCACAACATAGGGCGGGGCGTGCAAGGACGCGATCTCGCGGCGGAGGGCATGTTCGAGTATGGCAGCCGCGTGGGGTTCTGGCGCCTGATGCGGCTGTTCCAGGAGCGCAGGCTGCCGGCGACCGTCTTCGGTTGCGCACTCGCGCTCGAGCGCAATCGGCCCGCGGCGGACGCGATCAGGAAATCCGGCTTCGATGTGTGCAGTCACGGCTGGCGCTGGATCAAGCACTTCGAGCTTTCGCGCGAGGAGGAACGGGAGCACATCGGGAAAGCGGTTCGCTCATTCGAGCAGACCCTTGGCGAGCGGCCGCTCGGCTGGTACTGCCGCTACGGCCCGAGCGTGAACACGCGCGAGCTGCTGGTCGAGGAGGGCGGCTTTCTGTACGACTCCGATACCTACAACGACGAGCTGCCCTACTGGCGGACGGTCAAGGGCAAGCCGCACCTCGTCGTGCCCTACTCGCTGACCCACAACGATGGCAAGTTCGCCGCCTGGATCAGCAACTCGGACCAGTGGTTCGCGTTCGTGCGGGATGCGTTCGACATGCTGTACCGCGAAGGCGCCAGGCAGCCGAAGATGATGTCGGTCGGCCTGCACATGCGCATGATCGGTCATCCGGCGCGCGCTGCGGGTCTGGAGCGCCTGCTCGATCATCTCCTGAAGCACGAGGGCGTCTGGATCACGCGGCGCGTGGACATCGCGCGGCATTGGATCAAGACGCATCCGTATCCAGGCAAGGGATTGAACGAGTAGCGCGCGGGCAATCAGCTTACTCGCGCAGCTTGCGCGCCTCCTGCGCCTTCGGGCGGTTGACGCTCGCGTCCAGCCAGGCCTTGAACTTCGGGAACTTCTCGAGCAGCGGGAACTTGTTGATCCACATCGAGTAGGCGACGCTCGCGACCATGAAGTCGGCCATGCCCCAGCCGCCGCCGCTGAAGAAGCCGTGCTTCGCGACGTGGTCCTCCAGCACCTGCATCTTCGGCAGCACCTGCTGCTCGGCCTCCTGGGCGAGCTTCTCGTTTCTCTGCTCCTGCGGCAGCAGGTGCCGGTGGCGCTGCATGACGATCATCGGCGGCTCTACGTCGTTCGCTACATAAAACGCCCACTGCAGCATGCGCGCCTTGCCCGCCCAGTCCTTCGGCCACAGCGGGCTCCCGTATTTCTCCGCCAGGTACAGGTTGATGGCGGCCGATTCCCACATGACGAGGCCGTCGTCGTCGATGACCGGCACACGCTTGTTGGGGTTGAGGGCCGCGAACCAGGGCTCCTTGCAGGTCGCGCCGTCGACGTTGATGGTGACGTTCACGTGCTCGTAGGGGATGCTCGATTCCTTGCATAGCCAGGCGACGCGGAACGCGCGCGAACGGTACTGGCCGTAGAGCTTCAGCATGTCTCCTCCCGGGGGATTGATTGACAAAGGCATTGTGCGAAGGGAGACTCCCCCGAGTCAACGCCGGTTCGAGGAAGCGCATGTCCAAGCCCAAGCCGCACCTGGAGTTCGTCGGAGTCGACATGAAGGCGGGCTGGGAGTCGCCGGGCGCGAACTACCCGCCCGGCTTCACGCAGAAGGTGCTCGCCTCCGACATAGACGAGAAGGCGAAGCAGGGCAGCCGCACGCGCCTGCTGAAGCTCGAGCCCGGGGCCTATTCCACCGAGCCTTTCGTGCACGATCACTGGGAGGAGGTGTTCCTGATCCAGGGGGACCTGATCGTGGGCAACGACGCGAACGGGCAGGGCGGGCAATCCTCGCAGGCCTTTACCTATGCCTGCCGCCCGCCGGGCGTGCGCCACGGGCCGTTCGCCAGCAAGGGCGGCTGCCTGCTCTACGAGATCCACTACTACGAAACCAGCGGCAAGCAGAAGTAGGAGGGCGCCATGCTGAAGACCGGAGCCGAGCACCTCAAATCCCTGCGCGACGGGCGCGTGGTCTACATCGGCGGCGAGAAGGTCGACGACGTCACCACGCACCCCGCGTTTCGCAACGCCGCGCGCTCGATGGCGGCGATCTACGACATGAAGGCGAAGGATCCCGCGCACAGCTTCGAGGAGAAAGGCGAGCGCTTCAGCGCCTACTTCCTGCGCGCGAAGACGAAGGAAGACCTCGTCCAGCGCATGAACCTGCACCGCGCCATCGCCGACATGAGCCACGGGCTGCTTGGCCGCTCGCCCGACCACGTGTCGAGCTTCGTCACCGGCATGGCGATGAACCCGATGGTGTTCGGCAAGTATGCCGACAACCTCACGCGCTACTACGAGCACATGCGGCGGGAGGACGTCTACGGCGTCTACGCGGTGATCCCGCCGCAGGCGGCGCGCAATCCCGAGTTCTACGTCAAGCAGAACCTGCCGATCCCGACGCTGCGCGTGGTGCGCGAAGACGGCGACGGCGTGGTGATCTCGGGCATGAAGATGCTCGCCACCGGCGCGGTGTTCGCCAACGAGATCTGGATCGGCAACCTGATCCCGCTCGCGCCCAACCAGCTCGCCGAGTCGATCACCTGCGCGATCCCCGTGAACGCGCCGGGCGTGACGCTGTGGTCGAGGAAGCCCTTCGAGATGCACGCGCCCAACGAGTTCGACAACCCGCTCGCCTGGCGCTTCGACGAGTCGGACTCGATGGTGATGTGCGAGGAGGTCAAAGTCCCCTGGGCGCGCGTGTTCGTGCACATGGACGCGATCCTGGCGCGCGACATCTACATCAAGACGCCGGGGCACTGCTACGGCAACCACCAGTCGAACGTGCGCTTCCACTCCAAGATGCAGCTCATCGTCGGCCTCGCCAGCAAGATCGCGCAGGCCTCGGGCGCCAACGAGGTGCCGGCGGTGCGCGAGGTGCTGGGGCGCTTCTCGGCGCTGGAAGCCGCGCTCGGCGGCATGATCGCCGGCCAGATCCAGGATGCCGAGGACTGGCCCAAGGGCTTCAGGACCTTCAACCGGCGCTACATGTACGCGGCGCTCAACTGGTGCACGGAGAGCCACTCGCAGATCATCGACGCGCTGCGCGAGCTCTGCGGCGGCGGCATCTTCCAGATGCCCGCCGACATCACGGTGATGCACGATGCGAAGCTGAAGGAGCAGTTCGAGACCTACTGGCAGACGCCGCAGCTGCCGGCGCTCGAGCGCATGAAGCTCTACAAGCTCGCCTGGGACCTGATCGGCTCGGAGTTCGCCGGGCGCCACCTGCAGTACGAGAAGTTCTACGCCGGGGCCTCGTTCATCGTGCGCAACCACAACTTCCGGGAAGCGCCCTGGGACCACTACCACAAGGTGGTCGAGGACCTGATGGCGAGCTACGACGTGCCGGCGGCCAAGGGGGCGCGCAAGGTGGCTTGAGGCAGGGTAAGGATGGCTTCCAGCCCGCCTTGCGGGCGGTTCTTCAACTCGAGATCGCCGCCGTGGGCGCGGGCGATGTTGCGTGCGATGCCCAGCCCGAGGCCGGTGCCGCCGGTCTCGCGGCTGCGCGAGGATTCGCCCCTGAAGAACGGCTCGAACGCGCGCTCGAATTCCTCCTCCGGCATGCCGGGGCCTTCGTCGAGCACCCGGATCGTGATCCGGTCCACCGCTTCCTCGACCTTGAGCGTCGCGCGCTTGCCGTAGCGGACGGCGTTGTCGAGCAGATTCGTGAGGCAGCGGCGCAGCGCGAGCGGCCTGCCGTTGAACGGTTGCGCGATGCGGCCTTCGATTCCTACCGTGCTCCCGGTGTCCTGGTAATCGCTCTGCAGACTCTCCAGCAGCGCCATGAAATCCACGCGCTGCAGCGGCTCGGCGGCGCTCGCGTCGCGCATGAAATCCAGCGTCTGCGTCACCATCGACTCCATGTCCGCTAGATCCTTTGCGAACTTCGCGCGCAGCGCGTCATCGTCCAGCAATTCCGTGCGCAGCCGCAGTCGCGTGATCGGCGTCTTCAGGTCGTGCGACATGGCCGTGAGGATGCGCGTGCGGTCGGCGATGAAGCGCTGCAGCCGCTGCTGCATGGTGTTGAACGCGCGGGCGGCGCGCCGCGCCTCGAGCGGTCCGGTTTCGGGCAGCGGTGGGCGATGGATGTCCTGGCCCAGCCTTTCCGCGGCCGTCGCGAGCGAGGAGAGCGGGCCGGTCACCCAGCGCACGGCGACGAGCGACAGCGCGACGACGGTGCCGAAGAGCACGAGCAGCGTCAGCGCGAAGCGCAGCGGCATTTCCGTGGCCTCCGGGGATACCAGGGAGTCGAAGGTCACCAGCGTGCCGTCGCGCAATCCGACCTGCACCACGAAGAACGCGCCTTCCGCATGCATCATCGGCATCCCGCGTCCGCCCATCGGATGCTGCATCATCGGTACGCGCGGCGCGCCTGGCCGCTCGGGGCGCAGGTAGCCTTCCGGAAGGCGCGTGGTGCGAACGGCGTGCACGCGCAGGCCGTCGCCCAGCGCGTAGCGCAGGACGGTCGTGAACATCGAGAGCCGCAGGTCGCCGTCGGCCTGCGGGTCCTCGGGCGGCAGCGCGGGGCGCCCGAGCGAGATGGCGAGCGGCGGCCCGTTGAACACCGCGGCGATCCTGTGGCGGTCGGCGGGCGACATGGAATCGAGCAGCTTGCTGACATCCGCGATGCGCTGCGCCATCTGCATGCCGCTCGCGCGATAGAGCAGCTGGTCTCGTTCGCTCAGGTTCAGATACGCCGTCGCCAGCAGGGCGACCGCGAGTCCGCCGAGCAGGATGAGGACGAGCCGTCCGAACAGGCCGCGCGGCAGGAGGCGCACTAGCGCTCCACTTGGACCGGCACGGCGAGCACATACCCCTCGCCTCGCACGGTCTTGATGATCTGCGGATCGGCCGGGTCATCGCCCAGACGATGGCGCAGGCGGCTCACCTGGTTGTCGATCGAGCGGTCGAACGGCTCGGCTTCACGGCCGTGCAGGAACAGCATCAGCTGGTCGCGGCTGAGCACGTGGTTGGGGCGCTCGAGAAAGACGCGCAGTAGGCGGTATTCCGCGCCGCTCAGCGAGGTGACGACTCCTTCGGGCGAAAGCAGATGCCGCGCGACAGTATCGAGGCGCCAGCCGGCGAAGACGAAGGCGTGCGCCTCCTCCGCGCGCAGGTTTCTCGGCAGGCTGCGATAACGGCGCAGCACGCTCTTGATGCGCGCGAGCAGCTCCCTGGCGCTGAAGGGCTTGGCGAGATAGTCGTCGGCGCCGATCTCCAGGCCGACGACGCGATCGGTCTCCTCGCCGCGGGCGGTAAGCATGATCACCGGCGTATCGGAATCGGCGCGCAGCTTGCGGCACAGCGTCAGCCCGTCCTCGCCGGGCAGCATCAGATCGAGCACGATGAGGTCGACCTTGCCGCGCGCGAGCGCCGCCCACATGCCCTTGCCGTCGGCGACAACGGTCGCCTTGCAGCCGTTCCTTTCCAGGTACTCGCCAAGGAGATTGCGGATCTCGGCGTCGTCGTCGACGACGAGGACGTGATCGATGCTTTCCATGGGCACTCTTATAGCCGGGGGCGGTGTCTTTGTGGGGCGGATTTGTAGCGTACTGTAACCGGCGCCGATCCTGATACGCGGGCGTACAAAACCGTGACGCGGCGCTTACACCGGCGTGGCGTAATGGGAACCGCAGTGAGAGCAGATTCCCACACATCACGAAACGGAGATTCGATCATGAGGAAAACCACCAAGATTGCACTGGCCGTCGGCGCGGCGCTGTCGCTCGGACTGGCCGCCGCGGAACTCACCGCGCATCCCTCGGGCGAAGGATACGGCCCGGGTTACGGCATGGGCGGTTACGGCATGGGGTATGGCATGCATGGCTACGGGATGGGTCGCGGCGCCGGCATGGGCTACGGCATGCACGGCTACGGGCCGGGTTACGGTATGGGCCCGGGTGCCGGCATGGGCTACGGCATGCACGGCTACGGCGCGTTTCCCGGGAATGCCGAAGATCGCCTGGCGGACCTGAAATCGCAACTGGGCATCACCGCCCAGCAGGAGCCCGCGTGGCAGGCGTTCGTCAAGAGCGTGAAGCAGCGCGAGGAAAGCCGGGAGGCATGGTTCGCGCAGCGCCGCGAGGCTCAGGCCGGCGGCTCGCTGCCCGAGCGACTCGCGCAGCGGGACGAGTTCTTCAAGCAGCACCAGGCCGAGCAGCAGGCGTCGACCGCGGCGCTGAAAGAGCTCTATGCCGCGCTGTCGCCGGAGCAGAAGGCGATCGCGGATGAGCGCTTCGGCGGCTTCGGTCCGCGCTACGGCGGCGGTTATGGCCGCGGCTACGGCGGCGGGCCCGGCGGACGTTTTCGCTAGTCCACAGACGCGCGGGGCGGCAAAGCTGCCGCCTCGCGTTCAAAGGAGATGCAGATGATGTTCGGCTATGACGGATTCGGATTCGGTGGCGGCATGGGGTTCGGCATGCTGCTGTTCTGGGGGTTGATCGTTGCCGCCATCGTGGTATTGGCGCGTGGAATCGGCGCAGGTACCAAGGCGGGCGAAACCCGGGCGAGCGACGACACGCCGCTGAATATTCTCCGGCAACGCTTTGCCAGGGGCGAGATCGACACGAGCGAATTCGAGGCGATGCGCCGCGAACTCTCGGCCCGCTAGGCAGGCGACATGGGCAATAAACGCAGGGACTTGCTGAGGATTGCCGGCGCGGCGACGCTGGCCGGCACGCTGCCCTTCTGGGCGGGGCTGCGCGCGTCCTCGGCCGCGACGCCGGAGGCATTCGTTCCGGACATCGAATTCGGGCTCGCCGCGCAGCCCGATGACGTCCAGCTTCTTCCGGGCCGGCCGACGGCGGTGTGGCGCTTCGCCGGGCAGGTGCTGAAGGGTCCTGCGGACGCACTGCAGGTGGTTCCCGGCAGCTACACGGGTCCGATTCTCCGCGTGAAGCGGGGGCAGAAGGTCCGCATTCGCTACCTGAACCGGATACCCCAGGCGAGCAATGTGCACTGGCATGGATTGATCGTGCCGGAGCGCATGGACGGCCACCCGCGCGATGTCGTGCGCCCGGGCGGCGAGTACGTCTACGAGTTCGAAGTCCGCAACCGGGCCGGGACCTACTGGTTCCACCCGCATCCGCACGGCTATACCGGAACCCAGGTCTACGGCGGGCTTGCGGGACTGTTCCTGGTCAGCGACGACGAAGAACGCGCGGCGCGGCTGCCGGACGGCGAGCGCGACATTTCCATCGTCCTCGCCGACCGTACTTTCGATTCCGCCAACCAGCTGGTGTACGAGGCCGCCATGGGCCGCGGCATGATGGGCGGCATGACCGGCTTCTTCGGCGAGCGCATCCTCGCCAACGGTCGTACGTCGCTGTCGTTTCCGGAGGCGTCCGGCGCCTATCGCGTGCGGCTGCTCAACGGCTCGAACTCGCGCATCTACCGCATCGCGCGATCGGACCGCAAGCCGCTGGTGGCGATCGCGTCGGACGGCGGCCTGCTCGAGGCGCCCGTGACGCGGCCGTTTCTCGTCCTCGGCCCGGCCGAACGGGCCGAGCTCTGGGTTGATTTTCACGACGAGTCGGGTGGCAGCCGAATCGCCCTGGTCGCCGAGCCGCTCGACTTCGGCGCGCAGGGCATGGGCATGATGGGCGGCGGCATGATGGGCGGCGGCCGGGGCGGCAACGGCCGAGCATCCACGGCACCTCATCCGTTCGCGCTGTTTACTGTCGGCCGGGGCATCGGCCGCCGGACGCTCCCCGCGCGGCTCGCCCGGCTTGCGC
>JAOUGZ010000065.1 GCA_029865405.1 Betaproteobacteria bacterium | reverse complement strand
CGAGGATGGCACGGTGCAGGGCGCGCTGGAGGTGATGGGCATTCCCTACACCGGGAGTGGCGTGCTGGGCTCCGCCCTCGCCCTGGACAAGTGGCGCACCAAGATGATCTGGCTGGCGGGCGGCCTGCCGACGCCGCGCTATCGCATCCTCGGCGCGCACGACGACTGGGACGCCGTGGCGACGGACCTTGGCCTGCCCCTGATCGTCAAGCCGGCGAACGAGGGTTCGACGCTCGGCCTGACGAAAGTCACCACCGCTGCACAGCTGCCGGCGGCCTACGAGCTCGCCGCGAACAAGTACCGCGATACGGCGCTCGCCGAAAGCTTCGTCGACGGGCCCGAGTACACCGCCGGCATTCTCGGCGAGACGGTGCTGCCGCTGATCCGCATCGAAGCGCCCGAGGGCAACTACGACTACCAGCACAAGTACTTCACCGACGACACGAAGTACCTGTGCCCCTGCGGTCTGCCGCCGGAGCAGGAAGCAGCTTTCAAGGCGCTGTCGCTCAAGGCGTTCCAGCTGCTGGGCTGCACTGGCTGGGGGCGCGTCGACTTCATGCTCGACAAGGCCGCCAAGCCCTGGCTGCTCGAGGTCAACACCTCGCCCGGCATGACCGGACACAGCCTGGTGCCGATCGCGGCACGCGCCGTGGGCATGACGTACGCGGACCTGTGCCTGAAGGTCCTGGAGGGCGCGCATGTGGGATAACCCGCGCCTGCTCAATGCCGCCGCCGGCGCGCTGACCGCGCTCGCTCTCATGGTGTTCGCGGTAGCGGCAATGCAGTTGCTGCTGCGTTCTGCGATGTTTCCTTTGCGCGAGATGACCGTGCGCGGCGCGCTGGCGCACACCTCGCGCGCCGAGATCGAGAAAGCGGCGCAGGGGCGGGTGGGCGGGAACTTCTTCGCCGTGGACCTGGCGCAGGTACGCGCGGCGCTCGAAGGCCTGCCCTGGGTGCGCCGCGTCGAGGTGCGTCGCGTATGGCCCGACCGTCTCGAAGCGACGCTCGAGGAACACGTCGCGCTCGCGCGCTGGGCCGAAGGCGGTCTGGTGAACGTCCAGGGCGAACGCTTTGCCGGTACGAGCGTGGCGGTGCTGCCGCACTTCGCGGGGCCCGCCGGCAGCGAGGGCGAGGTCGCGCGCCGCTACCGCCATTTTGGCGAAATCCTGGCGCCGCTGGCCGCCGCGCCCGAGCGCCTGACGCTTTCGCCGCGCTATGCGTGGCGCCTGCGCCTCGGCGACGGGCTCGCCATCGAGCTCGGGCGCGATGCGCCGAACGATCCGGTGGAGGCGCGCCTGGCGCGCCTGGTCGTGGCCTATCCGCACACCCTTGCGCGCATGCCGAGAAAGCACGAGTACGTCGACCTGCGCTATCCCAACGGTTTTGCGCTCCGCCTGGCGGACGCCAAGGGCGGATAGGCCATGGCTCGGGAAACCAAGAACCTCGTCGTGGCGCTGGACATCGGCACCTCCAAGGTGGCGGCGCTGGTGGCCGAGCTGCACGCGGACGGCTCGCTCGAGATCCTCGGCATGGGTGGCCACGAGTCCAAGGGACTGAAGAAGGGCGTGGTGGTGAACATCGAGGCCACCGTGCACGCCGTGCAGCGCGCGCTCGAGGAAGCCGAGCTGATGGCCGACTGCAAGATCGCCACGGCCTTCACCGGCATCGCCGGCAGCCACATCAAGAGCTTCAACTCCACGGGCATGGTGGCGATCAAGGATCGCGAGGTGGGCGCGCTCGACGTCGAGCGCGCCATCGAGACCGCCAAAGCGGTGAACATTCCCACCGACCAGCAGATCCTGCACGTGCTGCGCCAGGAATTCATCATCGACGGGCAGGAGGACGTGCGCGAGCCGATCGGCATGTCCGGCGTGCGCCTGGAAGTGAAAGTGCACATCGTCACCGGGGCGGTCTCGGCGGCGCAGAACATCGTCAAGTGCGTGCGCCGCTGCGGCCTGGAGGTGAACGACCTCATTCTGCAGCCGCTTGCTTCCTCGCGCGCAGTGCTCTCCGAGGACGAAACCGACCTCGGCGTGTGCCTGGTGGACATCGGTGGCGGCACGAGCGACATCGCCGTATTCACGCACGGGGCGATCCGCCACACGGCGGTGATCCCGATCGCCGGCGACCAGATCACCAACGACATCGCCATGGCGCTGCGCACGCCGACTGCGGAAGCCGAGGTGATCAAGGTGCGCCATGGCGTGGCGCTGCGGCAGCTCGCAGACCCGAACGAGATGATCGAGGTGCCCGGCATCGGCGACCGCGGACCGCGCGTCATGTCGCGCCAGACGCTCGCCGAGGTCATCGAGCCGCGCGTCGAGGAGCTGTTCTCGCTCGTGCAGCAGGTGCTGCGCGAATCGGGATTCGAGGAGCTCCTGTCCTCGGGCGTGGTGCTCACCGGCGGCAGCTCGGTGATGCGCGGCATGGTCGAGCTGGGCGAGGAAATCTTCCATATGCCCGTGCGCGTGGGCGTGCCGCGCTATGCGGGCGGCCTCGCCGACGTGGTGCGCAGCCCGCGCTACGCCACGGCCGTGGGCCTGCTCATGGAGGGCGTGCAGCAGGTCCGGCAGGGCCAGCTGTCGCGCCAGGACGGATCGATGCGCGCCGTGCTGGCGCGCATGCGCGAGTGGTTCCAGAGAAATTTTTGACGTTGTCTTCACTGGCAAGGAGGAAGCACACATGTTCGAGATCGTAGACAGTCAAGCGGCAGGACCGGTCATCAAGGTGATCGGAGTCGGTGGCGCCGGCGGCAACGCCATCAACCACATGATCGAGCAGGGCGTCGAAGGCGTGGAATTCATCGCCATCAACACCGACGCGCAGGTGCTCTCGCGCAACCGCTCGCGCAACCAGATCCAGCTCGGCTCGTCCGGCCTGGGGTCGGGCGCCAAGCCCGAGGAGGCGCGCGCGGTGGCGCTCGCCGAGCGCGATCGCATCGAGGAGGCGGTCGCGGGTGCGCACATGGTGTTCATCACCGCCGGCATGGGCGGGGGCACCGGCACCGGCGCCGGGCCGGTGATCGCGGAAGTGGCGCGCACGCTTGGCATCCTCACCGTGGCGGTGGTCACCAAGCCTTTCTCGTTCGAAGGCTCGAAGCGCATGAAGATCGCCGAGCAGGGCCTGGCCGAGCTCTCGCCGCACGTCGACTCGCTGATCGTGATCCTCAACGACAAGCTCGAAGAGGTGCTGGGCGAGGATGTGACGCAGGAGGAGGCGTTCAGGGCCGCCGACGACGTGCTGAACGACGCCGTCGCCGGCATTGCCGAGATCATCAATCAGCCCGGACTGGTGAACGTGGATTTCCAGGACGTGCGCACGGTGATGTCGGAGCAGGGCATGGCGATGATGGGATCGGCGACCGCCGCTGGCGTGGACCGCGCGCGCATCGCGGCCGAGCAGGCCGTCGCCTGCCCGCTGCTCGAAGGCGTGAACCTCGCTGGGGCGCGCGGCGTGCTGGTCAACATCAGCGCCTCGCGCACCAGCCTCAAGCTGCGCGAAACCAAGGAGGTGATGAACACCATCCGCGCCTTTGCCGCGGAGGATGCCACCATCATCTACGGCGGGGTGTACGACGACGGGCTTACGGACAACCTGCGCGTCACGGTCGTGGCGACCGGGCTCGGTGCGCCGCTGATGGCGCGTCAGGGCAAGCCGCAGCTTGTGGTGTCGCAGAAGACGGGCACCGACGACCACCCGCTCGTCGGTCAGGGTGCCGTCGACTACCAGCAGCTCGACTCGGTGCCAGCGGTGATCCGCCGCAACCGCGCCTCGACGGTCGAGGCCTTGCAGCAGAGCGGCGTGGACAAGTACGACATACCGGCTTTCCTGCGCAAGCAAGCCGACTAAAGCCGGCGCCCGCGAGGGCAGTGGGGCGCTGTGCCATCCTCCTTGCCGGAGGCGCCCCGCTGCCCTCGTCTGCTAGAATCTTCCATTCCCTCAAGAAGTTAGGCATGCTCAAGCAACGCACGCTGAAATCGCTGATCCGCGCCAAGGGCGTGGGTCTGCATACCGGTGAGAAGGTCAACATGACGCTGCGGCCGGCGCAGCCGGACACCGGCATCGTCTTTCGCCGCATCGACCTCGCTTCGCCGGTGGACATTCCGGCGCGCGCCGACCGCGTCGGCGAGACGCGCTTGTCGTCGTGCCTCGTACATCAGGACGTCAAGGTGTACACGGTCGAGCATCTCATGTCGGCGCTCGCCGGCCTCGGCGTGGACAACGCCTACGTCGATCTAGACGGCCCGGAAGTGCCGATCATGGACGGCAGCGCCGCGCCATTCGTGCTGCTGCTGCAGCAGGCGGGCCTGGCGGAACAGGCGGCGCCCAAGCGCTTTCTGCGCGTGACGCGCGCGATCGAAGTGCGCGACGGCGACAAGTGGGCGCGGCTCGAGCCCTACGAGGGGCTGCGGCTGTCGTTTTCCATTGTTTTCAATCACCCGGTCATCGACAAGACGCGCCAGTCGGTGAGCGTGGACTTCGCCGAAACCTCTTACCTGAAGGAAATCGCGCGCGCGCGCACCTTCGGCTTCGTGCAAGACGTCGAGCGCCTGCGCGAGGACGGGCTGGCGCTGGGCGGCGGCCTCGACAATGCGCTGGTGCTGGACGAGTACCGCCTGCTTAATACGGAGGGCCTGCGCTTTGCCGACGAATTCATCCGCCACAAGGTGCTGGACGCCATCGGCGACCTGTACCTGCTCGGCCGGCCGCTGCTCGGGGCGTTCTCGGCGCACAAGTCGGGCCACGCGCTGAACAACCGGTTGCTGCGGGCGTTGGTGGCGGACACCGGCGCCTGGGAAATGGCGAGTTTCGAGCACGCCGATCAGGCGCCGGCGGGCGTCGCCGGCCTCGTTCGACAGCCGACCTAGGTGCTGCTGGCGCGCGTCGTTGGCCTGCTCGTCGCGGTCGCGCTCGCGAGCTGCGTCCTGATGTACCTCCTGGGCGGCGAACGCAGGTACCTGCGCTATGCCTGGGTGATCTTCAAGTACACGGTTTTTCTTTCGGTTTTCGTCCTGCTGCTGATCTTCGCGGAGCGCTTGGCGACCGGGCTTTGATGGTTTCGCGTTTTAGCAACACACCCAGCGCCCGGCGCACCGGGGACGTTGGACTCAGTCTCTCGTAAAGTGCTGATAATTCAGACTTTCCTCCTTCAGATAGGGCGATTGACTTGGCCGCCGGAGGGGATACCGACTGTGACCGAGTTGGTTGCACCCTCACCGAAACTGACTTAACCTTCGTTCCCTGTAGTAACAAGAACTTACGTAAGGTCTCGGCAAGGAGTTTGAGCTTCGCCGCCGCCGCCGGGTTGGTGGCGAGCAGCGAGAGTTCTTCGTCCCGGAGGTTGACGGCGCGGATTTGGCGCCCGAGTTCGGGTGGGAGAAACTCGAGACACGAACGGGTGAGCGCGCGCAGCGCGCGCGCCTTGGCCACGACCTGCTCCATGCCGGGATCGTCGGTGAGGAAATGGTCGGCTTTGGCGGGCTGCAAGGGAGTCTGGGTAAAGGGAGTGTCGAGTGCAGATTATCGTAATCCCTGATCGTCTGGCCAAAGCCAGGACGCTGAACGTGTCGACGCGCCACCTGATGGCGTCGCTGTTCGCCGCCCTGATGCTGCTGCTGGCGATGACCGCAGGCCTGTACTGGGTCACGTTCCGTTTCGCCACGGACATCAAGGTTCCGCTGGTGCAGGAGCTTGTCCTTTCCGCGCAGCAGGGCGAAGCCGAGCGCGCGCGCCAGTTCGTGCAGCAGAATCTCAATGCCATGGCCGTGAAGCTGGGCGAAATGCAGGCGCAGCTCGCGCGCCTGGACGCGCTCGGCGACCGATTGTCGACGCTCGCCGGCATCCGTCCGCAGGAATTCCGCTTCAGCGAAGCGCCCGGGCTTGGCGGCGCGCAGCCGACGGCCCTGCCGCCGCAGAACCTGTCGCTCGCCGAGTTCGGTGAAAAGCTGTACGTGGTGTCGCGCCAGATGGAAAACCGCACCGACATGCTCGGCGTGCTCGAGGCGCAGCTCTTCGAGCAGGCCGTGAAGAAGAAGCTCATTCCGACCATGATGCCGGTCAATGCGCCGTTCAACGCCTCGGGCTTTGGCATGCGCATCGATCCCTTTACCGGCATGCAGGCGATGCATGAAGGCATCGACTTCCTGGCCGACCTGGGTTCCCCGATCGTCGCCGCTGCAGGGGGCGTCGTCATCTTCGCCGGCATGCACCCGCAATACGGCTATGTCGTCGACGTCGACCACGGCAACGATCTCGTGACGCGCTACGCGCATGCATCGAAGCTGTACGTGCGGGAAGGCGACGTCGTGCAGCGCGGCCGGCGCATCGCCGACGTGGGGACCACGGGCCGCTCCACGGGCCCGCACCTGCATTTCGAAGTGCGCTTCAAGGGCGTCGCGCAGAATCCGGCGCGCTTCGTGCTCGCCTCGCAAGGTACGCAGCAGGCCGCGCGCGGCGGCCGCTAGCCAGCCCGCCGGGGCGCCCGCCCCGGCATGCTAAAATTTTGACTTTGAAGGGTATTTTGCGCGTCCGCGGCGCGGATGGCGCCTTCGCCGATGGCCAACGTCCTCACCAAGATCTTCGGCAGCCGCAATGAACGGCTGCTGAAACAGTATGCGCGCGTTGTCGCGGGCATCAACGCGCTGGAGCCCGGCGTTGCAGCGCTGTCGGATGCGGCGTTGCGCGCCAAGACCGCGGAACTCCGCGAGCGTCTTGCCGCGCGGGTCGCCGCCGCGCCCGATGCGGAGAAGGACGCTGCGGAGGCCGCTGGGCTGGAGGAGTTGCTGCCCGACGCCTTTGCCGTGGTGCGCGAGGCGTCGCGGCGTACCCTGCGCATGCGTCATTTCGACATGCAGCTCGTCGGCGGCATGGTGCTGCACGACGGCAAGATCGCGGAGATGAAGACCGGGGAAGGCAAGACCCTGGTCGCCACGCTGCCCGCGTACCTCAATGCGCTCGCCGGTCACGGCGTGCACATCATCACGGTAAACGACTATCTGGCGCGGCGCGACGCCGACTGGATGGGCAAGATCTACAGCTTTCTCGGCCTTACCGTGGGTGTCAACGTCCCGCAGATGGAGCCCGACGAGAAGCGCGCCGCCTACGCGGCGGACATCACCTACGGCACCAACAACGAGTTCGGCTTCGACTACCTGCGCGACAACATGGCGATGCGCGTCGAGGAGCGCTTCCAGCGCCGCCTGCGCTACGGCATCGTCGACGAGGTGGACTCGATCCTCATCGACGAAGCGCGCACACCGCTGATCATCTCCGGCCAGGCCGAGGATCGCACCGAGATCTACGCGCGCATGAACGAGGTGGCGCCGCTGCTCACGCGCCAGAAGGAGGAGAAAGGGGACGGCGACTTCTGGGTCGACGAGAAGAACCACCAGATCTCGCTCTCGGAAGCCGGCCACGCCAAGGCCGAGGAAGTCCTCGCGCGCGTCGGCATGCTGCCGCAGGGCGCGAGCCTGTATGAGCCGGCCTACATCAATCTCGTGCACCATTTATACGCCGCGCTACGCGCGCACAACCTGTTCCATCGTGATCAGCACTACGTGGTGCAGGGCGGCGAAGTGATCATCGTCGACGAGTTTACCGGGCGGCTGATGCAGGGACGGCGCTGGTCGGACGGCCTGCACCAGGCGGTGGAAGCGAAGGAAAAGGCGGCGATCCAGAACGAGAACCAGACCCTCGCCTCGATCACGTTCCAGAATTACTTCCGCATGTATCGCAAGCTCGCGGGCATGACCGGCACCGCCGATACGGAGGCCTACGAGTTCCAGGAAATCTACGGACTGGAGACGGTGGTCATCCCGACCCACAAGAAGATGATCCGCGAGGACCGCCTCGATCTCGTGTACCGCACCGCACCCGAGAAGCACAAAGCCATCATCGAGGACATCAAGGATTGCCACGCGCGCGGGCAGCCCGTGCTGGTGGGCACGACGTCGATCGAGGCATCGGAGCTGCTGTCGGGGCTGCTGACGAAGGAAAAGCTGCCGCACCAGGTGCTGAACGCCAAGCAGCACGCCCGCGAAGCCGAGATCGTGGCGCAGGCGGGCCGGCCAAAAATGGTCACCATCGCCACCAACATGGCCGGCCGCGGCACCGACATCGTGCTCGGCGGCAACGTCGAGAAGCAGATCGAGCTGATCGAAGCCGACGATAAGGTGGCCCCGGAGGAGAAGAAGGCGCGTGGCGAGCGGCTGCGCGGCGAATGGCAGCAGCTGAACGAGCACGTGATCCGCGAGGGCGGCCTGCACATCATCGGCACCGAGCGGCATGAATCGCGCCGCGTCGACAACCAACTGCGCGGCCGCTCCGGGCGCCAGGGCGACCCGGGCAGCTCGCGCTTCTACCTGTCTCTCGAGGACCCGCTGCTGCGCATCTTTGCCGGCGAGCGCATCAACAAGATCATGGTCATGCTGCGCATGCCGGAAGGCGAGGCGATCGAGCACGGCATGGTGACGCGATCGATTGAGGGCGCGCAGCGCAAGGTCGAGGCGCGCAACTTCGACATCCGCAAGCAGCTGCTCGAGTACGACGACGTCGCCAACGATCAGCGCAAGACCATCTACGCGCTGCGAAACGAGCTGCTCGAGTCGCAGGACGTGTCGGCGCGCATCGCGGACCTGCGCGCCGGCGTGGTGGCGGACCTGTTCCGCAGTCACGTGCCGGAGGAGAGCGTCGAGGAGCAGTGGGACGTGAAAGGGCTCGAGGGCGCGCTCAAGGCCGAGCTCAGCTTCGTGCTTCCGGTCGTGCGCTGGCTGGAGCAGGAGCCGGATCTGGGCGACGCCGCGCTGCTCGAGCGCATCACGCAGAAGGCGCACGAAAGCTACAACGCCAAGGTTCCGCCGGAAGCGCTGGACTCGTTCCGCCAGTACGAGCGCTATGTGACGTTGCAGATCCTGGACGGGCACTGGCGCGAGCACCTTGCGGCGCTCGATCACCTGCGCCAGGGCATTCACCTGCGCGGCTACGCGCAGAAGAATCCCAAGCAGGAGTACAAGCGCGAGGCCTTCGAGCTGTTCGGCGCCATGGTCGAGGCCGTGAAGCTGGAAGTGACGCGCACGCTGATGGCAGTGGAGATCCGCGCAAGCGACGCGGTGCCGCAAGCCGACGTCGCCCAGCACGTGGAGAACGTACGCCTGCAGCATGCGGACTACGATGCCGCATTGGGCGACGCCGAAACGCCGCAGAAGACCCAGCCGGCGCGCGCCGGGCAGAAAATCGGCCGCAACGATCCTTGCCCCTGCGGCTCGGGGCGCAAGTACAAGCACTGCCACGGCAAGCTGGGCTAGGCGCATGGCGGTGAACCTGCCGGCGCCCGATCCGGCACAGCTGCACGCTATTGCCGGAGTGGAGCTCGGCATCGCGCGCGCCGGCATCCGCAAGCCGGGTCGCAAGGACCTCCTGGTCGTACGCCTCGCGCAGGGCGTGGCGGTCGCTGGCGTTTTCACCCGGAACCGCTTTTGCGCCGCACCGGTGGTGCTGGCGAAGTCGCACCTGCGCAACCCGGTTCGAGCGCTGGTGGTGAATACCGGTAATGCCAACGCCGGAACGGGACGCGATGGACTGGCGCGAGCGCTTGCGGTGTGCAAGGCCGTCGCCGCGGCCGTGGCCTGCCGCCCGCATCAGGTCTTGCCGTTCTCCACGGGCGTGATCATGGAGCCGCTGCCGACCGGGCGCATTGTGCAGGGTGTCGCGGAGGCGGTGCGCGACTTGCGTGAGGTCAACTGGGCCTCGGCGGCAGAAGCGATCATGACCACGGATACAGTGCCGAAGGCGTACTCGCGGCAGGTGCGACTCGCGGGCGGCGTGGCGGCCGTGACCGGCATTGCCAAGGGCTCAGGCATGATCCGGCCCGACATGGCGACGATGCTGGGGTTCGTGGCGACGGATGCGAAAGTGGGGCGTTCCGATCTGCGGCGCATGACGAAAGCCGCGGCGGACCAGTCGTTCAACGCCATCACGGTCGACGGGGACACGTCGACGAACGACGCGTTCATATGTCTGGCCACCGGAAAAGGCCCGGTGGCCAGATCGAAGAAAGACCGGGAT
>JAOUGZ010000543.1 GCA_029865405.1 Betaproteobacteria bacterium | reverse complement strand
GGACGGCCCGCGCAGCGCGCCGGCCGTCAGCGGCGCACGAGCTGGTTCATCTCGATGATCGGCAGCAGGATCGCGAGCACCACCAGCAGCACCACGATCCCCATCGCCACGATGATGGCGGGCTCCAGGATGCCGGTCAGGAGCCGGATGCGGCGCTCGTTCTCGAGGTCCTGGTGCTTGGCCGCCTGCTCGAGCATGTACGCGAGGCGGCCGCTCGCTTCGCCGGAGGCCACCAGGTGGATGAAGATCGGGGGAAAGAGCCTGTGGCGCTCGAGCGCGCGGTGCAGGCTGCTGCCTTCGCGCACCAGCCGCGCCGCCTCTTCGACCGCACTGCGCAGCGGCAGGACGTCCAGCACCCGGGCGCCCGCAGCGATCGCCTGCAGCAGCGGCACGCCGCCGCCCACCAGGATCGCCAGCGTGCTCGCGAGCCGCGCAGTGCCGATGCCAAGGAGCAGTGGGCCGATGACCGGCAAGCGCAGGAGGCGCGACTGCCATCGCGCGCGCCACGCTTCCCGCGCCCAGGCGACGCGGGCGCCAACCGCCAGCGCCGCAAGCAGCACGGCGACGACTGCCCAGTTCCCCTGCAACGCCGCGCTCGTCCAGAGCATGGCGCGCGTGAGGAACGGCAGCGCCTGGCGGCTGTTCTGGAACACTTCGACCACCTGCGGCACGACGTAGGCCAGCAGCCCGACCACGATGAGCAGCGCCACCGACGCCACGATCGCCGGATAGAGCAGCGCGAGGCCGGCGTTCTGCGTCATCGCCTGCCGGCTTTCCAGGTAGCCGGCGAGGCGCGCCATGACCACCGCGAGATCGCCCGATTGCTCCCCCGTGCCGACCAGCGCGCGGTAGATGTCGGGAAACGAGGCCGGGAACCGGTCGAGCGCCGCGGCCAGCCCGTGCCCGGCCCGTACTTCGGCACGCACCGCGGCCAGGATGCGGCCGCTCGCTTCCTCGTGCGCCTGCTCGATGAGCGCATCGAGGCACTGCTCCACGGTCAGGCCCGCTTCGAGGAGCAGCGCGAAGCGCCGCGTGACCAGCGCCAGCTCGGTGCGCGAAAGGCGCCGGCGCCGCGCCAGCCAGCGGCGCCGGTCCGGCGCCGCCGCCTCCGGGTCGACCGCGGCCAGTTCCAGCGGCACGAGGCCCTCGCTGCGCAACCCGGCGCGCGCCAGGCGCGGCGCTTCCGCCTCCACCACGCCGCGCCGCGTCCGGCCCTGCGCGTCGACGGCGACGTAGCTGTAGGCCGGCATGCGTCAGCCCGCCCGCGGCGGGTGCTCGCGCTCAGCTCTCACGCGTGACCCTCACGACCTCCTCCAGGGACGTCACGCCCGAGAGCACCCAGCGCAACCCGTCCTGGCGCAGGGGGCGCATGCCGCGGCCCAGCGCGTGGCTGCGCACCTGCTGCTCGGTGCCCGCGGCATGGATCAGGCGCTTGGCATCGTCGTCGACGACGAATAGCTCGTAGATCCCGGTGCGCCCGGCATAGCCCGTGCCGTGGCACGCGGCGCACCCGCCCGGACCGAAAAGCTCCCCGCCGGCAGGCTGCTCGCCCAGCTCCGCGCGGTCGGCTGCGCCCGGCGCGTAGGCGCGCCTGCAGGCCGGACACAGCTTTCTCACCAGGCGCTGCGCCAGCACCCCGAGCAGGCTCGAGGACAGCAGGTAGGGCTCGACGCCCATGTCGACGAGGCGCGTCGTGGCGCTGATCGCGTCGTTGGTATGCAGCGTGGCCAGCACCAGGTGCCCGGTCAGGCTCGCCTGCACGGCGATCTGCGCCGTTTCCAGGTCGCGGATCTCGCCGATCATGATCACGTCGGGGTCGTGGCGCAGGATCGAGCGCAGCGCGCGCGCGAAGGTCATGCCGATCTTGGCGTTGACGTGCGTCTGCGACACGCCTTCGAGCTCGTACTCGATGGGGTCCTCGACCGTCATGATGTTCAGGCCGAGCGCGTCGAGACGCGACAGCGCCGCGTACAGCGTGGTGGTCTTGCCCGAGCCCGTGGGGCCGGTCACCAGGACGATGCCATGCGGCTGGTGGATGAGCGTGTCGACGCTCGCCAGCGTCGCCGGTGCCATGCCCAGGCTCGGCAGCTCCATCCTGCCGCCCTCCTTGTCGAGCAGGCGCAGCACCGCGCGCTCGCCGTAGGCGGTGGGCAGCGTCGCCACGCGCACGTCCACCTGGCGCCCGGCGAGGCGCAGCCCGATGCGCCCGTCCTGCGGCAGGCGCTTCTCGGCGATGTCGAGGTTGGCCATCACCTTGATGCGCGAGAGCATCGCCGCGTGCAGCGCGCGGTGCGGCTCGACCACGTTCTGCAGGGTGCCGTCGAGCCGGAATCGGACCACCGAGCGCGCTTCGTACGGCTCGATGTGGATGTCGGAGGCGCCCTGGCGCAGGGCCTGCGTGAGCAGCACGTTGATCATGCGGATGATCGGGGCGTCGTTCTCCGAATCGAGCAGGTCCTCGACTTTCGGCATCTCCCGCACCAGGCGCGAGAGGTCCATGTCGTGCTCGAGGTTGTCGGCGACGTAGGCTGCCGACTGGTTCGCGCGGGTGTAGGCGTCGGCGAGACGGCGCTCGAACGCCTCCGCCGGCTCGATGCCCGCGACGCGCACCGGCACGCCGAGCACGCGCCGCAGCTCGGCCAGCACCTGCGCGCGCGCGTCCTGCCTGAGGCAGACCACGGCCTGGTCTTCAGTGAGCTCGAGGAGCAGCGCCCCCTGCGCCCTTGCGAACGCGTACGGAACCAGGCGCGTCGCGGATTCGCCGGCCGCGTCCATCACCAAACGGTCTCGGACCGGTACGAAGCCTTGGGCGGCGGCGCCTTGCGCTCCGGCGGCACCGGATTCGCGGACAGCGGCGACGCCTCGCCCG
>JAOUGZ010000542.1 GCA_029865405.1 Betaproteobacteria bacterium | reverse complement strand
GTAGAAGGCCTCGCCCAGGCCGGTGAGGCCCTGGTCGGTATGGACCTGCACCCAGAGCAGGTTCGGGAACTCGTCGATGCGCAGCGTTTCGAGGACGGTGATCTTCATGGTGTTTCCGGCGGTAGCGTGCAGGAGAAATTACGATCGCCGTACACCTGGTCGAGGCGCTTCACCGGCGGCCAGTACTTGAACGCGCGCAGCGCCGGCAGCGGATAGGCGGCGTCCTCGCGCGAGTACGGGTGGCGCCACTCGCCCGCCAGCTCCTCGGCGGTGTGCGGTGCGTTGTGCAGCGGATTGTCCTTCGCGTCCCACTCGCCGCGCTTGACCTTCTGCAGCTCGCCGTGGATCGCGATCATCGCGTCGCAGAAGCGGTCGAGCTCGCCCTTTGCCTCGCTCTCGGTGGGCTCGACCATCAGCGTATCGGCGACGGGGAACGAGAGCGTCGGCGCGTGAAAGCCATAGTCCATGAGGCGCTTGGCCACGTCCTCGGCGTTGACGCCGTACTCGTCCTTCAGGGCGCGCAGGTCGAGGATGCACTCGTGCGCCACGCGCCCGCCCTTGCCCGCGTAGAGCACGCTGAAGTAGGGCGCGAGCCGCGCAGCGACGTAGTTCGCCGACAGGATTGCTGTTTCGCTCGCGCGCCGGATGCCCTCGGCGCCCATCATGCGCAGGTACATCCACGAGATGGTGACGATGAGCGGGCTGCCGTAGGGCGAGGCGCTCACTGTGCCGTTGTCCGGGCTGCAGCCGGGCGCGGGCACCACCGGGTGCGTCGGCAGGTGCGGCGCCAGGTGCGCGGCGACGCCGATCGGCCCCATGCCGGGCCCGCCGCCGCCGTGCGGGATGCAGAAGGTCTTGTGCAGGTTGATGTGGCAGACGTCGGCGCCGAGGTCGGCGGGCCGCGCGAGCCCGGCGAGCGCATTCAGGTTCGCGCCGTCCATGTATACCTGGCCGCCCGCGGCGTGCACGCGGTCGCAGATCTTGCGGATGTCGGCTTCGAACACGCCGTGCGTGGAAGGATAGGTGACCATCAGCGCCGCAAGGCGATCGGCGTGCTGCGCCACTTTGCCTTCGAGGTCGGCGAGATCGACGTTGCCCCGCGCGTCGCAGTCGACCACCACCACCCTGAGGCCCGCGAGATGCGCCGAGGCGGGATTGGTGCCGTGCGCCGAGGAGGGAATGAGACACACGTCGCGACGGGCCTCGCCGCGCGCGGCGTGGAAGTTACGGATCGCGACCAGCCCCGCGTACTCCCCGTTGGCGCCCGAATTGGGCTGCATCGTCATCGCCGGCAGCCCGGTGATCGCGCTCAAGGCCGCCGACACGTCACCCAGCACGCGCGCGTAGCCTTCGGCCTGCTCGGCGGGCACGAACGGGTGCAGCGCGGCGAAGTGCCGCCAGGACAGCGGCGCCATCTCGGCGGCCGCGTTCAGCTTCATGGTGCAGGAGCCGAGCGGGATCATCCCTTGGGCGAGCGAGTAGTCGCGGTTCTCGAGGCGCTTCAGATAGCGCATCATCTCGCTCTCGCTGCGGTGGCGGTGGAACACCGGGTGCGCGAGCACCGCGTCGGTGCGCCGCAACGCCGGCGGAATCGCCCCGGGTTCCGCGCTCAGCGCCCGCGCGCGCTCGGCGATGCCCCCGTCCTTGCCGGTCAGCACCCAGGCGAGATCGGCGACGTCCTCGGGCGTGGTGGTCTCGTCCACGCTCACGCCGACGCGCTGCTCGCCGATCCAGCGCAGATTGACCTGCTTCTCGAGCGCCCGCGCGCGGATGTCGCGTTGTGCGGCGCCCACCGCGAAGCTCAGCGTATCGAAGTACGCGGCGGATTCGGGCGTGAGCGTTTGCGCGAGCAGCCGCGCGAGCGCGTGGCAGCGCAGCGCGATGCGCCGCAGTCCCTCGGGCCCGTGCCACGCGGCGTAAAGTGCGGCGATATTGGCCAGCAGCACCTGCGAGGTGCAGATGTTGCTCGTGGCTTTCTCGCGGCGGATGTGCTGCTCGCGCGTCTGCAGCGCCATGCGGTAGGCCGTGCGGCCTGCGGCGTCCCTGCTGACGCCGATGATGCGCCCCGGCATCTGGCGCAGCAGCGCCTGCCGCGCCGACATGAACCCGGCATGCGGGCCGCCATAGCCGAGCGGCACGCCGAAGCGCTGCGCCGAGCCGATGGCGACGTCCGCGTCCAGGTCGCCGGGTGACTTGAGCAGCAGCAGCGCGAGCAGGTCGGTGCCGAGCGAAACGAGCCCTTGAGCGGCGTGTACGCGCTCGATCAGCTCTGACCAGTCGCGTACGGCGCCGTAGGTATCCGGGTACTGCAAGTGCGCGCCGAACACCGCCGCGGGGTCCAGCGCCTGTGCCGCATTGCCGACCACCACCGGAATGCCGAGCCACTTGGCGCGCGTGCGGATCACCGCGACCACCTGCGGGTGGCACGCCGCGTCGACGAAGAACGCCTGGGCTTTCGATTTGGAGGCGCGCCGTATCAGCGTCATCGCCTCGCCTGCGGCGGTTGCTTCGTCGAGCAGCGACGCGTTCGCCACCGGCAGGCCGGTGAGGTCGATCACCACCTGCTGGAAGGCGAGCAGCACTTCGAGCCGGCCTTGCGAGATCTCGGCCTGGTACGGCGTATACGCGGTGTACCAGCCAGGGTTCTCGAGGACGTTCCGCTGAATCACCTGCGGCGTATGGCAGGCCGAATAACCGGTGCCGATGTAGCTGCGCCAGATGCGGTTTTGCAATGTGATGCGGCGCAGCTCATCGAGCGCCTCGGCTTCATCGAGCGGCCCGGGCAGCGCGAGGGGCTCGCGCTGGCGGATGGCCGCGGGCATCGCCTGCGCGACCAGCTCGGCGCGCGTGGTGACGCCGAGAAGGCCGAGCATTTC
>JAOUGZ010000064.1 GCA_029865405.1 Betaproteobacteria bacterium | reverse complement strand
AACGCCGGCGCGACGACACTTCGGTACGTCGCCAGCACTAGCCACAGCAGCATCACGAGCAGGCCGATCTTGACGCCTTCGGCCAGCAACGCTCCTATCAGGACCTCCCCCGCGGACTGCCCCTTGCCCATCGCCGCCACCGCGGCGGATGCCCTGCCGGCAATGACGCTTACGCCGCCCCCGAGGAGAGCAGACAACGCGCCATCGGCACCGGCCATGATCCCCCCGGCCAGCGCAAGTACGGCGGTGGCTATCAGCTGCCAGCGCAGGACTGTGCGGATCGGCTTTCGCAGGGCGCCTAGGCCCGTGTTCACGCCCCAAGCCTTCCGCGAAGGCGTGGAATTTTATCGCCTTGCGCCAAGAATGGTCAACGCGTTGCGGTGCAACATGGGTGCTGTTTCATCGCAGCTTCTTCAGCAGCTGATCCAGATGGTCGAGACCGGAGTAATGCACGATGACTTTGCCTCGGCCCTTGCGTCCTGCGCGGATCTCCACCGTCGTCCCCAGGCGCCCCGACACCTCCTCCTCGAGCCGCGAGAGGTCGCGATCGACCGTGCGTGCACGACGCGTGCCGTGGCCGCGATGCATCTTGCCGACCAGGGCTTCGGCCTCTCTTACCGACAGTCCGCGCGCCGCAATGCGATTTGCCGCCTCGATCTGGCGCGCGCTGTCCAGTGACAGCAGGGCGCGCGCATGACCCATCTCCAGCACGGCCTGCATCACCATGCCCTGCACGGGCTTGGCGAGCCGCAGCAGGCGCAGCAGGTTGGTGGTGGCGCTGCGCGAGCGGCCCACTGCGTCCGCCGCCTGCTCGTGGGTCATGCGAAATTCGTCCACCAGGCGCTGCAGGCCTGCGGCCTCCTCCATGGGATTGAGATCCTCGCGCTGGATGTTCTCGATCAGCGACATCGCGAGCGCCGATTCGTCGGCCACTTCCCGCACCAGCGCCGGGATTTCCTGCAGCCCGGCCATCTGCGCAGCGCGCCAGCGTCGCTCGCCCGCGATCAGCTCGTAGCGCTCGCGATCCATGGGGCGCACCAGCACCGGCTGCATCAGCCCCTGCGACTTGATCGAGGCGGCGAGCTCGGCCAGCGCTTCCTGGTCCATGCGCGTGCGCGGCTGGTAGCGCCCCGGCTGGATACGCGCCACCGGCAGCGTGGCGAGGGTATCGCGCGGCGCTTCGTCGCCGCCCAGAAGCGCGTCCAGGCCGCGCCCCAGTCCCTTGCGTTTCTGGTTCATGCCGCAGCCGCCGGCACCGGAAGACGTTCGCGATCGAGCATTTCCTGCGCAAGCGCCAGATAGGCCTGCGCGCCCTTGGACGCAGGATCCCAGACGACCGCGGGAATGCCGTAGCTGGGCGCCTCGGCCAGGCGCACGTTGCGCGGCACCATGTTGCGGTAGACCTTGTCGCCGAAATGCGTTTCCAGTTGCGCCGACACCTGCTGCGCCAGCGTATTGCGCGGGTCGTACATGGTGCGCACCAGGCCCGTGATTTCCAGCTGCGGATTGAGGTGCGCGCGCACGCGCTTGATCGTGCCGACGAGGTCGGACAGTCCTTCGAGCGCGTAGTACTCGCACTGCATCGGAATCAGCACCGCCTGCGCGGCCACCAGTCCGTTCAGCGTGAGCAGCGACAGCGAGGGCGGGCAGTCGATGAAGACGAACTCATAGTCCGCGCGCACGCCCGCCAATGCCGCCTTGAGCCGGCCTTCGCGGTTGCTGAGCTCGACCAGCTCGACCTCGGCGCCGGCCAGCTCGCGGTTCGCGGGCAGCAGGTCGTACCCACCCTGCTCGGAGCGGACGCGAATCATGGCGACTTCGCCCAATCCGAGCAGCACGTGATACACGGTGCGCGCGGCGGTGCGCTTGTCCACGCCGCTTCCCATGGTGGCGTTGCCCTGGGGGTCGAGATCCACCAGCAGTGTGCGGTGCCCTGCGCGCGCCAGCGCGGCCGCGAGATTCACGCTCGTCGTCGTCTTGCCGACGCCGCCCTTCTGGTTCACGACGGCGACGATGCGTGCTTCGGTCATGGCGCGCAGCGACACAGCACCAGATGGCGCTCCGCGTCCAGCATCGGCACCTGCAGCCGGCGCACGTCGCCGCAATCGGCATCGGGCGGCAGGCGATCGAGTTCGTCTTGCGGATATGCACCCTTCATGGCTGCGAGCACGCCGCCCTCGCGCACCAGGTGGCGGCAGCTGGCGACGAACTGCGCGAGTTCGGCGAAGCCCCGAGCGATGACGCAGGAAAACGGACGCTCGGGGCGCCACGCCTGCACGCGGCCCGTGTGCACGTCGGCGTTCGTCAGGCGCAACTCGATGACCGCTTGCTGCAGAAACGCGGTCTTCTTGTGGCTGGCGTCATTCAGCGTCACGCGGCGCGCCGGTTCGGCGATGGCGAGCGGAATGCCGGGCAGGCCGCCGCCGGAGCCGACGTCGGCGAGGGCGCCCGCAGGTAGGTGCGGCAATACCGCCAACGAGTCGAGCAGGTGGTGGGTGATCATCTGCATGGGATCGCGGATCGCGGTCAGGTTATAGGTCTTGTTCCACTTGGACAGGAGCTCGAGATACGTGAGCAGCTGCTCCTGCGCGGTCTCGGCCAGCGGCTGGCCGAGACCGGCGAGGCCGCGACGCAGCGCGGTAAGCGGCGTCATGCACTTTTCTTCTTTGGCGCCGCGATGCGCTTCAGGTGCACGAGGAGCAGCGCAATTGCCGCTGGCGTCACCCCTGCAATGCGTGCCGCCTGGCCCATGGTCTCGGGCCTATGGCGCTGCAGCAACTGTTGCACTTCCTTGGACAGCCCGCGTACCGAGGCGAAGTCCAAGTGGGGGGGCAGACGCTGGTCTTCCTGCGCTGCATGTCTGGTCACCTCGTCACGCTGCCGGTCCACGTAACCGCGGTACTTGGCCTGGACTTCGATCTGTTCTACAACAGCCTTCTCAGATACGCCGGCTCCGGAGTTTGGTAGTGTCATAAGTGAGTCATAACTCACATGCGGTCGCCGGAGGAGCGCAGCGTACGAGTACTCGCGCTCGAGTGGCTGGCCGAGTACCCGAACCGCGTCGGCTTCCGGAATCGTCCGGGGGCTTGCCCAGAGTTTTTCCAGTCGCGCCTGTTCTGCAGCAATGGCATCGCGCTTCCGGCAAAAGGCGGTCCAGCGCGCCTCGTCGACGACGCCCAGCCGGCGACCGACTGCGGAAAGGCGCAGATCGGCGTTGTCCTCGCGCAGTTGCAGACGGTACTCGGCGCGGCTGGTGAACATCCGGTAAGGCTCGGATACGCCCCGCGTCACGAGGTCGTCCACCAAGACGCCCAGATACGCTTCGTCGCGGCGCGGACACCACGGCGCTTCGCCGCGCGCCTGCAAGCCTGCATTCATCCCCGCGAGGAGCCCCTGTGCCGCGGCCTCCTCATAGCCTGTCGTGCCGTTGATCTGCCCAGCAAAGAACAGGCTGCCGATCGTCTTGGTCTCGAGCGAGGACTTCAGGTTGCGCGGATCGAAATAGTCGTACTCGATGGCGTAGCCCGGGCGCAGGATATGCGCCTGCTCAAGGCCGCGTATCGAGCGCACAAGCTGCAGCTGGACGTCGAAAGGCAAGCTGGTGGAGATTCCATTCGGATAGATCTCGTGCGTCTCCAGCCCCTCGGGCTCGAGGAAGATCTGGTGGCTGGGCTTGCTGGCGAAGCGATGGATCTTGTCCTCGATCGACGGGCAATAGCGCGGGCCGACCCCCTGAATCGCGCCGGTATACATCGGGGAGCGATCCAGGCCCTCCCGGATCAGATCGTGCGTGCGCTCGTTCGTATGCGCGACCCAGCAAGGCAACTGCTGCGGGTGCATCTCGCGGCTGCCAAGGAACGAGAATATCGGCTCCGGCGTGTCGCCCGGCTGCGCTTCCAGAACGGAGAAATCGATCGTGCGCCCGTCAAGGCGCGGTGGCGTACCCGTCTTGAGCCGGCCCACGGGCAGCCGCATCTCGCGCAGTCGCGCCGCCAGCGTAACCGACGCTGGATCGCCCGCTCGGCCCGCCTCATAGCTCTGCAATCCAACGTGCACTCGGCCCGAAAGGAAGGTCCCGGCTGTCAGGACTACGGCGCGGGCGCGAAAGCGAACGCCAAGCTGCGTCATCACTCCCCGCGCGCAATCCCCCTCAAGCAGGATGTCGTCCACCGCCTGCTGGAAGAGCGTCAAACCGGGTTGATTCTCCAGTCGCGAGCGGATAGCGCGCCGGTAGAGAACACGATCAGCCTGAGCTCGCGTCGCGCGCACGGCAGGGCCCTTGGACCGGTTCAACGTACGGAACTGGATTCCTGCCTCATCGGTTGCCAGTGCCATCGCGCCCCCCAGCGCATCGACTTCCCGGACCAGATGCCCCTTGCCGATTCCGCCGATGGAGGGGTTGCACGACATCTGGCCGAGCGTCTCAATGCTGTGGGTCAGCAACAAGGTCTGGCTGCCCATGCGCGCGGCGGCGAGGGCAGCTTCGGTGCCAGCGTGGCCGCCACCGACGACGATGACATCGAATTCAGTCGGAAACTGCATCTGAGCCTACTTCGGGAGAGGGCGCATGATACGTGAATGTTTCACGTGAAACCAGTTCGTCCGCCAATCGTGAATCGTGTTCCACGTGGAACAATAGCAACTTAGCGTGTTGCTGCAGTGCAGCATCCTGCCGGTCCATGGGAGAATCGCGGCCTTCGTCCCATGGCCCCCCGATGATCTCCCTTGCCCGGTACGCTCGTGTGCTGGCGCTCCCCGACGTCTCGCAGGCGTTCGTCAGCTCTTTCATCGGGCGAATCCCGATCGGCATCGCCGGCCTCGCAATTCTGCTCCTGGTGCAGAGCGTGGAGGGGTCCTATGCCCAGGCCGGACTTACCGGCGCCGCCTACGTCGCGGGTCTTGCGTCCGCCGCGCCGCTGCTGGGCCGGCTGATCGACAGGATCGGGCCGCGCCGAGTGCTCGCAGCTTGCGCGCTGCTGTACCCGGCGGCACTGCTCGCCTTGGTCGCTGCGCTGCTGGGGCGTGCGCCCAATGCCGTCAGCCTGCTCTTCGCCGCGCTGGCCGGCGCAAGCTTTCCGCCGGTTACGGCGTGCCAGCGCGCTTGGCTGCGCCAGAAATTAGGCGATGACGCGCTGCTCACGGCCGCGTTCTCCCTCGATGCGCTGCTCGTGGAGCTGGTCTTCATCGGCGGCCCGCTGCTGGTGGCGCTCCTGGTGGCGCTGTTCTCGCCGGCAACGGCGGTGATCGCGGCCGCGATCTGCGGACTGCTGGGCTCCCTGCAATTTATGCGCGCGCGCGCGCTGGCGAACTGGAGCAGGGCGGCGCGATTTTCCGGCGCCTTCCTGGGGCCCCTCGCCGAGCCGCGCTTTGCGCTCCTGCTGCTCCTCGTTTGCTGCTACGCATCGGTATTCGGACTCGTGGAGATCGGCGTTGCAGCATTCGCTGCGGAATCCGGCCGGCCGGCGATGGCGGGCGTACTGCTCGGCGTCATGAGCGTGGGCAGCGCTGCCGGCGCGCTCGTCTACGGCACCCGCCATTGGCGTGTGTCCCTCTCGCGGCAGTTCTCTTATTCGCTCGCACTGATGGGCCTTGGCATCGCGCCCCTCGCCTTCGTTACGCAGACCGCCCCATTTGCGCTTTGGTGCGTCGTTGCCGGCATCGCCATGACGCCTACCCTCATCATCCAGGCCACGCTCGTTGCCAGGTCGGTACGGGCGGAATACGCGACCGAAGGATTCACTTGGTCAGCGACCGCGTTGCTGGCAGGCGTGGGCATCGGCCTGGCTGTCGGCGGACTGTTGCTCGAGCAGGGCGCCGTTTCCAGGCTCTTTGCCGTGGCGACACTCGTCAGCGCTGGCGCCGCTCTATTGGCGCGCGCCGCACTGCGCGGCTGATTTTCGCAGGTGCCATGAAATCCAACCCAAGCGCCAGCTTCCAACCGTGCACCGCATGCAAGCCGGTGATCTCGCCCGCGTCAAGGAGAACCAGGAAAGCGTATACCCCGACATGGGCGACTGGCGTATCGCGCGGCTCGAGAGCCAGCTCCGCACCGTTTCGCAGGGTCAGGTCGTCGCATGTCTCGACAACCTCAGCATCGCCGAACGGCCTTCAATGAACAACCTATCGAGAAATCACACCTAGCGCCGCCTCCGTGCGCCCTCGCCGCGGCGCCGCTGCCAGAAATAGACGAAGGCGATGAGCGCCAGCGCCGGGATGTAGACCCAGTGCTCGGAGGGCCGCTCGGTCGGCACCTTGACCGCGGCGACTTCGAAGCCCTGCTGGAACCCGGATTTCTTGGCGCGACTGCCAAAGCGCACCGCGGCGACGCGCACGTCTTCCCCGAGCGCCATGATGGTGAGTCCTGCGGCGGCTAGGCGCTTGCGCCCATCGCCGGCGTCGGCCATCTGCACCGCGACCGTCTTGCGCACGTCTTCGCCCTCGATGTTGGTGCCCTTGATCACCAGCACCAGGCGATCCTTCTCGCCCAGCTCGCCCGCCACGCGGAAGATCTCCTTCGCCGGCACCTCGGTGTAGGGCGCGTAGAGCTTGTCCATGAAATAGTCCGGACGAAACAGCGCGAATGTGCCGACCAGGAGCAGCACGATTTCCCACCAGCGGCAACGCGAATGGAACCAGCCGAGCGTGGCCGCCGAGAACGCGAGCGAGGCGATGGTCGCCGCGGATGCGACCAGCAGCACCTCCCACCAGCTGCGCACGTCGATCAGCAACAGCATCGGGTTGAAGATGAATACGAACGGCAAGACCACCGTGCGCAACGCATACACCGTGCCTTGCAGGCCGGTCTTGATCGCATCTTCGCCCGAGATCGCGGCCGCCGCGAACGTCGCCAGGCCGACAGGCGGCGTGATGTCGCCCATGATCCCGTAATAGAAGACAAACAGGTGCACGGCGATGAGCGGAATAACCAGGTCCGACTGCGCACCCAGCTCGACGATCACCGGTGCCATCAGCGTCGCCACCAGAATGTAGTTTGCGGTGGTCGGTACGCCCAGGCCGAGCACGAGACACACGAATGCCGTAAACAGCAGCATGGCGAACACGTTGCCCTGCGACACCACTTCCACGAAATCGGTCATGCGGAACCCGAGCCCGGTGAGCGTGATGCCGCCGACGATGATGCCCGCGGTGGCCGTGGCGATGGCGATCGAGATCATGTTGCGCGCGCCTTCGCTGAGCCCTTGCACCACTTCGGCCCCGCCGAGCCTTGCCGCCTTGGCCAGCTGGCGCTTGCCGCGGAAAAACGCGGTCAACGGACGCTGCGTCGCCATGAGCACGATCAGGGTCGCCGTCGCCCAGAACGCCGAGAGCGCCGGCGAGAGCTCCTCGATCATCAGGCACCAGATGAGCACCCCGATCGGGATCAGGAAGTGCAGGCCCGCCTTGACGGTGGGCCAGGTGTCGGGAAGCACCGGGTTCTCGACGTCGATGTCCTGCGGCAGATCGGGGCAGCGCGCGGCCACCCACACCGTATAGACGTACAGCGCGGCAAGGAGCACGCCGAGCACCCAGGGCGCCGCTACCGGACCGAACAGGTTCTTCGCGCCCTCGGCCACCCAGTAGATCAGGCTGCACACCACGATCGACCCCGAGACGCCAAGACCCCAGGCGGTGAGCTTCTGGTGGAACGGGCGCACGCGCGCGCTCGCGGTCGGCTCGAGGCCGAGCTTGAGCGCCTCCAGGTGCACGATGTAGAACAGCGCGATGTAGGAGATGAGCGCGGGCAGGAACGCGTGCTTGATCACGTCGGTATAGGGAATGCCGACGTACTCGACCATCAGGAACGCGGCCGCGCCCATGACCGGCGGCATGATCTGGCCGTTGACCGAAGACGCAGTCTCGATGGCGCCCGCCTTCACGCCGCCGTAGCCGGCCTTGGTCATCAGGGGAATGGTGAAGATGCCGCCCGAGACCACGTTGGAGACCGACGACCCGGAGATCAGCCCGTTCAGCCCCGAGGACACTACCGCGACCTTGGCAGGCCCGCCACGCAAGTGCCCGAGCATGGCGAAGGACACCTGCATCATGTAGTTGCCGGCGCCCGCCTTGTCGAGCAGGGATCCGAACAGGACGAAGATGAAGATGTAGCCCACCGACACGCCGAGCGCGACGCCGAACACGCCCTCGGTGGTGAGCCACTGGTGCACCAGCATCCGCTCCCAGGACGCGCCCTTGTGCGCGATCACGTCCGGCAGGTGCTGACCCAGCATCGTATAGGCGAGAAACAGGATCGCAAGGATGGTCATCGGCAGGCCGACGGCACGCCGCGTCGCCTCGAGCAGCAGGACGATGCCCGCGGACGCGATGGCGATGTCCTGCAGATTGGGCTGTCCCGGGCGAGTGGCCAGCTCTGCGTAGAAGAAAAGGAAATAAGTGCCGGCCACGGCGGCGGCGATGCCGATGACCCAGTCGAACCACGGAATGCGTCCGCGTTGCGACGCCGTCCGCATCGCCGGATAGCACAGGAACGCGAGCAGCAGACCGACGCCCAGGTGCAGCGAGCGGGCCTCCGTGTCGTTGAGCACGCCCCAGCCGAAGGTGAAGGGCAGCGGCGAGGCGTACCAGAGCTGGAACAGCGACCAGCCGAGCGCGAGCGCGAAGATCAGCTTCCCGGCGATGCCGCCGGCGGCGCGCCCGCCGGTGTCGGCGTCCGCAATCAGCTGCTGCAGGTCGGCGCTCGGTGCAGGCGCTTTCTTGGCCATCGTCTCCTCCCCGGAAACAAACAGGGGGCGAAACTCTCGTTCCGCCCCCTCGGTAGAGCTAGATCAAGCTGCGGCCTACTTCAACCAGCCTTTTTCCCTGTAGTAGCGCACCGCGCCGTCGTGCAGGGGCGCGCTCAGCCCGTCCTTGATCATGTTCTCGGGCTTGAGCACCTGGAACGCCGGGTGCAACTTCTTGAACTCGTCGAAGTTGTCGAACACTGCCTTCACCACCTGGTACACGGTGTCGGCCGGCACCTTCGACGACGACACCACAGTGGCGAGCACGCCGTAGGTCTTGGTGTCCTGGGCGTTGCCCGGGTACAGGCCGCCCGGGATCGTCGCATGGGCGTAGTACGGGTGTGCCGACACCAGCTTGTCCACCGCCGGCCCGGTGACCGATACGAGCTTGGCGCCGCAAACCGTGGTCGGATCCTGGATGTTGGCCGAGGGATGGCCGACCAGATAGAAGAAGCCGTCGATCTTGCCGTCGCACAGCGCGGGCCCGTGCTCGTCCGCCTTGAGCTCCGAGGCAAGCGCGAACGCCGAAAGATTCCAGCCCATCGCGCCGATCAGCTCATCGAGCGTGGCGCGCGTACCCGAGCCCGGGTTGCCGACATTGAACTTCTTGCCTTTCAGTTCGGCAAAGCTGTTGATGTTGGATTCCTTGCGCACCACCACCGTCACCGGCTCGGGATGCAGCGAGAACACGGCGCGCAGCTCGCTGAACGGCTCCTTGAACTGCTGCTTGCCCTTGGCCGCATTGAACTGCACGTCCGATTGCGCGACGCCCATGTCGAGCTCGCCGGCCTTGATGGTATTGATGTTGAACACCGAGCCGCCCGTGGACTCGACCGAGCAGCGGATGCCGTGCCTGGCCCGGTCCTTGTTCACCAGACGGCAAACCGCGCCGCCCGCCGGGTAATACACGCCGGTGACGCCGCCCGTGCCAATGGTCATGTACTTCTGCTGGGCCTCGGCCGCGGACGCGAAGGCGCCGGCGACGATCAGGCTTGCTGCAAGCGCGCTGAGTGTGCGCATAGTGATCTCCTCCTTGAAAGATTGCTTGTGTAGCTTAGCGGACTGGGCCTCTATGCGGCAACCCTTGCGTGCACTGCCGCGTCGATTGCGCCACCGAGCTTGTCGATCAGCTCGTCGAGTTGCCGCTCTTCGACGATGAAAGGCGGTGCCAGCAGCACATGATCGCCGCGGGCGCCATCGAGCGTGCCGCCCATCGGATAGCACATCAGGCCGACTTCCAGCGCCGCCTTCTTCACGCGTGCGTGCACGCGCAGCGCCGGCTCAAACGGCGCCTTGCTCGTCCTGTCGGCAACGAGTTCGAGGCCCCAGAACAGTCCGCGACCGCGTATCTCGCCGACGTGCGCATGCGCGCCGAACGCCGCGCGCAGCTTTTGCTCGAGCAG
>JAOUGZ010000541.1 GCA_029865405.1 Betaproteobacteria bacterium | reverse complement strand
CCGAGATCGCGGAAGCCAACGTCTCCGCCGCGACCGAGACCGTGAAAGGCCTCACCAAGGCAAAAAAGACCGCCTGAGCGCCAAACCGGGACGCCAGTCGGCCCGATCTAGCGCAAAGCGCAAGTCGCAGAAGAAAAAGAAGTAATGAAAAGCCCGCCGTCCGGCGGGCTTTTCATTTGTGCTGGAGAATACGGTCGGAACCCGCTGGCCATGCTTTCCGTCGTCGTCAATTTCTTCAACAACCGCCGCGAAGCGCGCAATACGCTGTACTCGCTCACGGCAGGCTACCAGCGCGGCGCCGATCAGCTTGAGTACGAAGTGATCGCGGTGGACAACGGCTCGCGCGAGCCTCTGACCGAGGCCGACGTGCGCGCGTGCGGCCCGCAGTTTCGCTACCACTACGTCAAGGACGCCAAGGTGTCGCCGGCGACGGCCATCAACGCGGCGTGCCGCGACGCCGCAGGAGAGCACCTGCTGGTCGTCATCGACGGCGCGCACATCCTCTCGCCACGCGTCCTGTCCCTGGCAAGCCTTGCGTTCCAGTCCCTGCCTTCGCCATTTATCGCCACGGTACCGTTTCACCTGGGCCCAAAGCACCAGTACGACTCGGTGCTGGAGGGCTACAACCAGGAGGTGGAGGACGGCGTGCTCGCCGCCTGCGGCTGGCGGGAAGACGGCTACCGGCTGTATTCCGCGAGCGCCGCTTTTGCCGACGCGAGCGAGGGATGGTTCGGCATGCTGCTGGAAAGCGGCTGCTTCGCATTGCGCAAGGTGGATTTCATCGCCCTCGGCGGGTACGAAGAGCGCTTCCAGACGCGCGGCGGCGGACTGGTCAATCTGGACTTCTTCCGCCGCGCGCTGCTGCGTCCGGCGCTGCAGTACGTGGTACTTCTCGGCGAAGGCACGTTTCATCAGTTCCATGGCGGCGTCACGACCAACCAGCCGCGCGACCGCCAGCCCTGGTCTGAGTTCCACGAGGAGTACCTGCGCATTCGCCACGAGCCCTACCGGCTGGTGCCGCGGGAGCCCATCTTCATCGGCACCGTGCCCGCCGAGGCGCGGCGCATCGCGCAGTATTCCGCGGGCCGCGGATTCGAGCTCTGGGAAAAGCCGAGAACCTAGCCGAGAGCGGCGCGCACCGCGTCCTCGGCCTTGTCCAACAGCACGAAGTTCAGCTTTGACTTCGCTTCGGCCGGCACGTCCTCGAGGTCCTTCTCGTTCCGCCTGGGCAACATCACGGTCGAGATGCCGGCGCGCAAGGCGGCCAGCGTCTTTTCCTTCACGCCGCCGATCGGCAGCACGAGGCCGCGCAGCGAGATCTCGCCCGTCATCGCAACGTCCGGCCGCACCGGCTTGCCCTGCAGCAACGAAGTGAGCGCCACGAACATGGCCACGCCCGCGCTCGGCCCGTCCTTGGGCGTCGCGCCCGCGGGCACGTGCACGTGGATGTCGGTCTTGTCGAGCGCGTCGCCGCTCCATGTCTTGGCAAGCGTCAGCGCCGCCTGCGCGGACTCCTTCATCACGTCGCCCAGCTGCCCGGTGAGAATGAGCTTGCCCGAACCCGGCACCTTGGAAGCCTCGATGAACAGGATGTCCCCGCCCACCGGTGTCCAGGCGAGGCCCGTGGCCACGCCCGGCAGCGAGGTGCGCAGCGCCACCTCGTTCTCGAACTTGCGCGCGCCAAGAATTCCCTGCAGGTCGCCCGCGTCCACGCTCACCGCTTGCGCGCCGCCCTCGGCGACCTGCATAGCGGCGTGGCGCAGCACCGCGCCGATCTCGCGTTCAAGGTTGCGCACGCCCGCCTCGCGCGTATAGCCGGCGATGATTTCCCGCACGGCCGCGTCCGACACCGTCGCCTGCGCCGCCCGCAGGCCATTCGCCTCGAGCTGCTTGTCCAGCAGGTACTTGCGTGCGATCTGCAGCTTCTCCTCTTCGGTGTAGCCGGGAAGCTGGATCACCTCCATGCGATCGCGTAGCGGCCCCGGGATGGTGTCGAGCACGTTTGCCGTGGCGATGAACAGGACGCGCGACAAGTCGAAGTCCACGCCGAGGTAGTTGTCGCGGAACTTGGAGTTCTGCTCCGGATCGAGCACCTCGAGCAGCGCCGAGGACGGATCGCCGTGGAAGCCGCCCACGCCGAGCTTGTCGATCTCGTCAAGCATCAGCACCCCTGAGCGCGACCCGGCGCGTTTCAGCGCCTGCAGCACATTGCCCGGCAGCGCGCCGATGTAGGTCCTGCGATGGCCGCGAATCTCGGCTTCGTCGTGCAGTCCTCCCAGCGCCACGCGCTGGAACTTGCGTCCTGTGGCGCGGGCGATGGACTGCCCCAGGGAGGTCTTGCCCACGCCTGGGGGCCCGACGAAGCACAGGATCGGACTCTTGCCCTCGGGGTTGAGCTTGCGCACGGCCAGGTACTCCAGGATCCGGCGCTTCACCTTTTCCAGGCCGTAGTGATCTTCGTCGAGCACACGCCTCGCCTCGGCGATATCCATCGCCTTCTGCGGTTCGGCTTTCCACGGCAGCTCGGCCATCAGTTCCAGCCAGTTGCGCAGCATCGAGGCCTCGCCCGAGCTCTCGCCCATGCGCGACAGGCGCTTGAACTCCTTTTGCGCCGCTTTGAGCGTTTCCTCGGGCATGCCCGCGTCTTCGAGCGCCTTCTTCAACCCATCCAGCTCTGCGGCCGTTTCCTCGCCTTCGCCCAGCTCCTTCTGGATCTGGCGCATCTGCTCGCGCAGCACATGCTCGCGCTGGCGCTCGTTGAACTCCTTCTTCGTCTTGTCGCCGATCTCCTTCGACAGGCGCAGGACGCTCACGCGCTCCGCAAGGTGCGCGAGCACGAGATCCAGTCGCTGCTTCAGGTCGAAAGCCTCGAGGATCGCCTGCTT
>JAOUGZ010000540.1 GCA_029865405.1 Betaproteobacteria bacterium | reverse complement strand
GGCTCGACACGGTGAAGGCGCCCGCCACCAGGCCGGTGATGTAGGGATAGACGACGATGGCGATCGACCACTCGATGACCGTCTCGTTCGGATACACCCAGCCGATGTACGGGGCGTAGTGGATCAGGGGTTCCATCAGAGCACCGCCTTGTCGATGCCGACGTAGTACACGTTGGGCTCATTGCCGGTTTCGGGCTTGAGCACCTGCACGCGGTTGTTGCGAATGAACAGGCTGATCGGGCTTTGCCGGTCGTTGCGATCACCGAAGATGCGCGCGCCAACCGGGCATGCCTCCACGCAGGCGGGCTGCAGCCCCTTGGTGATGCGGTGATAGCACCAGTAGCACTTCTGCGAAATGCCCTTAGCTTCGTTGAACCAGCGCGCGCCGTAGGGGCAGGCCTGCACACAGTAGCGGCAACCGATGCAGTACTTGTTGTCGATCAGCACCACGCCGTCCGCGCCCTTGTACGTCGCGCCAACCGGACACACCTGCACGCAGGCGGGATGCGTGCACTGGTTGCACAGCTTGGGCACGAAGAAGGCCTTCTCCACCTTGGCGCCCGCGTAGCGATCGGCGAAGCGGTATTCGCGCTCGGAGCCGGAGGCCGCGACGTTCACGGGATCCTGCTGGCTGTCGATGCGTGGATGATCCTCGCCTTCCAGGTAGACATAGCGCTCGACCCAGGTGTTGAAGTGATGCGCGGTGAGCGGCACGTCGTTTTCGCGCTTGCAGGCCTCCACGCAGCGCAGGCAGCCGATGCATTTCGTGGCATCGACGCCGAAAGCCCAGCGGTGCTTCGTCCAGTCGTAATCCGGCGTCGGAAACGACGCGGGGGCCGCGCCGGGCGCGTTCTTCGCCGCCGCTTTGCGCATCATTCCCGTGGTGCCCGCAGCCGCCGTGGCGGTGGCGACCGCTGCGGCGCGTCCGATGCCGCGCAGAAAGCCGCGCCGCGCGCGCAAGGCGCCGATCGAATCCCGTTTCATCATCCCCCCTTTCACTTCGCCCCCGGCGCGCAGCGCTGCGCGGCGTAGTAAGCGGCCAGGTTCGCGATGTCGGCATCGCTCAGTCCCCTGACCACGCCCGCCATCATCGGGTCCTTGCGCAATCCGGCGCGGAAGGCCTTGAGCGTGTTGACGAGGTACGTCGACTTCTGCCCGGCGATGTGCGGCCAGGCGGGATTGGCGGTGATGCCGGTCTCGCCGTGGCACGCCTCGCAATTCTTGGCGAGCAGCTTGCCGGCGGCGGCGGCGGCGCCCGCGGCGCGCGCCGGCGCGGCGCAGCTCAGGCCCGCGTAGTAGGCGGCGAGGTTCTGCACATCGGCATCGCTGAGCGCCTGCGCCACCGGCGACATCATCACGTCGCTCTGCGCGCCGGACTTGTAGGCGCCGAGGATGCGCGCCAGATAGGCGGCATTCTGGCCGGCGAGGCTCGGCCAGGTGTCGTTCGGGCTGATGCCGTTCTCGCCGTGGCAGCTGGCGCAGCTTTCCGCGTGCTTGCGGCCGCCGGCCGCGGCATCGCCCGCAACCGCGGCTGCCGCGACTGCGATTCTGGGCGCATGCGGGTTGTGGCACACGATGCATTGCTGGCCGGCGCCGTGCCCGGCCGAGACGATCTGCGGCTGCGTGCGCGGCCTTTCGGCCATTTTTTCATGGCACAGCGTGCACAGCTTGCGCGCGTCGGCGGGGATCGGCAGCTTGCCTTTCTGCGGATGGTCCTGGGCGGCGCCGTGGCACACCTCGCAGGTCACCGACTTGTGATTGCTCGCCGACCATTGCGCGTGGCGCTCGCCGTGGCAGCTCTGGCAGTAGCCCGCGCCCTGGAATGCCGCCGCCTGGCCGGCGATTTCGGGCACCGAGTTGGCGCGATAGTGGCCGTACTCGTAGAACGAATCGGCAGTGAAATACCATTTCGCGGTCAGCCCCAGCGCGAGGCTCCCGACCAGCAGCGCGATCAGTCGAACGACGTGCTTGGGCACGCGCGCGCCCTGGTCGGTTTCATCCGCAAGACGCTACTGAACGCCTCGCGAAGAGGATTGACCTACATCAAACGGCCTGCGCAGGGGGTCGCTGCTACTGCCCCAGCGCTTCCTTGACGGCGGCCTCGAGCTCGGCGTCCGACCCCTTGGCTTTCATGTGGCCCTTGCCTGCCTTGAGCTTTTCCACCAGCTCGGCCACGGCGCCCTGGTTGCCCTTGTATTTGGCGGCGATATCCTTGAAGCCCGGGCCGACCTTCTTCTTCTCCATGTCGTGGCAGCCGAGGCAGCCCCTGGCCTTCAGCGCCTCGGCTGCCGACGCCGCGAAGGCCGCGCCCACCGCGAGCGCTGCTGCCACCGCCAGAACGAACACTTTCGCTTTCATGATGCCTCCTGTGTCGAAAAACTGTGAATTCAACCCATACGGCCCGATATGCCGATGATCACCAGCACGAGCAGCACGAGGCCGATCGCGATCAGGGTGAAGCCGAGGATCCTGGAGCCCAAGGTCATCGCGTGCGAGGGTGCGTCCACGAGATGCCGCTCGAGCTCTCCCGCGGCCACCAGGCGCTGGTACTCGAGCCCATGCTCGCGCCTGAATTCCTCCAGCGGCACCGCGCCGGTGAACATCACGATGTCGAGCGGGAACTTGTCCGGCCGGAAGTGGTTGTTGAAGAAGTGCACGGTGAACAGGAACACCGCGGCGAGAATCGCTTCCTCGCCGTGCACGATGGTGGCGACGTTGAGCGCCCAGCCGGGCAGCACCGCCGCGGTCGCGCCCGGGAACGCGAGCATCATGCCGCTGCCGCCGATGATCGCCATGCCCCAGAACACCGCCCAGTAGTCGAACTTCTCCCAGTAGGTCCAGCGGTCGAAGGCCGGCCGCGGCCGGCGCCCGACGAACCACGCGAACA
>JAOUGZ010000539.1 GCA_029865405.1 Betaproteobacteria bacterium | reverse complement strand
CGGTCGCGTGGCGAGCGCCATCGCCACTTCGAGCTGGCGCTGCTCGCCGTGCGCGAGATTGGCGGCGAGCACGTCGGCGCGCGCGGCGAGGCCCACCTCCTCGAGCACGGCGCGCGCCGGGTCGCGGAGCATCCGCTCTGCGCGCGCCGGGCGCCAGAAGCGAAAGCTGTGGCCGGCATGCGCCTGCACCGCGAGCGCGACGTTATCGAGCGCCGTGAAGTCGCTGTAGATGCTGGTGATCTGGAAGGAGCGCGCGAAGCCGCGGCGCGCGCGCTGTGGCGCCGAGAGGCGCGTGATGTCCTCGCCCGCGAAGCGGATGCTGCCGGAATCCGGCCGCAGGTTGCCGGCGAGCTGGCTGATGAGCGTGGTCTTGCCGGCGCCGTTCGGGCCGATGATGGCGTGCGTCTCGCCCTCGCGCAGGTCGAGGTCGACTCCATCGATGGCCGCGAGCGCGCCGAAGGACTTGCGCAGCCCGCGCACGTCGAGAATCGCCTCAGCCATCGCGGCGGCCTCCCGGCAGCAGCCCGGCGAGCCCGCGCCGGAAGAAGAGCACTGACAGCACGAGCAGCGGCCCGAGGATGATCTGCCAGTGCTGCGTCCAGCCGGCGAGCACGTCCTCCAGCAGGAGCAGCGCGAACGCGCCGAGCGCCGGCCCCGGCGCGGTGCCCATGCCGCCGAGGATCACCATGAACATGATCTCGCCCGAGCGCGTCCATTCCATGAACGCCGGCGCGATGTAGGCGGTGTGGTTGGCGAGCAGGGCGCCGGCCAGCCCGCAGAGCGCGCCCGAGATGACGAAGGCGACGAGCTGGTACGGATAGGGCGAGAAGCCGATGGCGCGCGAGCGCGCCTCGTTCGACTTCGTCGCGCGCAGCACCAGGCCGAAGCGCGAGTTCACCAGCCGGTGCACCAGGTAGGTCGCGGCAAGCAGCAGCGCCAGCACCAGGTAGTAGAACGCCACCGGGTTGTCGAGGTCGATGAGCCCGGAGAACTGGCTCTTCACCTTCAGGCGCATGCCGTCGTCGCCGCCGTACTCCTCGACGGAGACGCCGAGGTAATACAGCATCTGCGTGAAGGCGAGGGTGATCATGATGAAGTAGATGCCGCGCGTGCGCACCGAGATTGCGCCGATGACGAGCGCCGCCAGCGCCGAGGCCGCGATCGCCACCGACCACTGCAGCCAGCCGCTGTGAATGCCGTAGAAGGCGAGGATGCCGACCGAGTAGCCGCCGACGCCGAGGTAGGCGGCATGGCCGAACGACACCAGCCCGCCGTAGCCGAGGATCAGGTTGAGGCTGACCGCTGCGATGGCGAAGATCATCACCCGGCGCAACAGATCGATGTAGTACGGCTGCTTGAGCAGCGTCGCCAGCAGTGGCACCGCGGCCAGAAGCAGCACGCAGGCGAGCAGGATCAGCGTGCGCGCGCGCATCAGCCGCTTTTCGCCGGAAACAAGCCCTCGGGCCGTACCGCGAGCACCAGGGCCATGAGGAGGTAGATGAGCATCGAGGCGAGCGCCGGACCGGCAGCCTCGGCGGCGGGCGGCGAGATGAAGTGGCCCAGCAGCGGCTTGAGGAACGCGCGCCCCAGCGTGTCGACCATGCCGACGATCAGCGAGCCGACGAGGGCGCCGCGGATCGAGCCGATGCCGCCGATGACGATGACCACGAACACCTGGATCAGGATCAGCTCGCCCATGCCGGGCTGCACCGCGTAGATCGGTCCCGCCATCAGTCCGGCGAGTCCGGCGAGCGCCGCACCGAAGCCGAACACCACCGTGTAGAGCAGCCGGATGTTGACGCCGAGCGCCGCCACCATGGTGCGATTCGACGCGCCGGCGCGGATCAGCATGCCGAGGCGCGTCTTCGCCACCACGTACCAGAGCACGGCGCCGACCACGAGGCCAACGCCGATCACCAGCGCCCGGTACACGGGATAGATCGAGCCTGGAATGATCTCGATGAATCCCTGTAGGTACGTCGGCAGCGAGGTATAGAGCGCGGCGCGGCCCCAGACGATGGCGACCAGTTCATTGAAGAACAGGATCAGGCCGAAGGTGGCGAGCACCTGGTCGAGGTGGTCGCGCTCGTAGAGCGTCCTCAGCGCGATCACTTCGACCAGCATGCCGACCACCAGCGTGCCGGCCAGGCCGAGGAGCACGCCGAGCGGATACGAGCCGGTCCACTGCACCGCCGCCACGGTCAGGTAGGCGCCGACCATGTAGAGCGAGCCGTGCGCGAGATTCACCAGGTTCATGATGCCGAAGACGAGCGTCAGGCCCGCGGCCATCAGGAACAGCATGACGCCGAACTGCAAGCCGTTCAGCATCTGCTCGAAGACGAGGATCAGGTTCATCGCGCCGTGCGCACAAAAAAGGGCGCGGTGGCGCCGCGCCCTTGGATCATGGGAAGCCTTGGGCTCACCACGCCATCTTGCAGTCCTGGTAGTAGGAGTCCTTGTGGTCGTCGAACACCTTTTTCTGGATCTTCATCTCCACGCCGTCGGGTCCGCCCTTTTCGGCGCGCAGCAGGTAGAAATCCTGGATCGGGTGCTGGTTGACGTTCCACTTGAACGGCCCGCGGATCGAGTCGTACTCCGCCTTCCTCATGGCAGCGACCACGGCCTTGGTGTCCGCGAGGCTGCCCTTGTTCGCGCGCACGGCGGCATCGATGAGCATCATGCCGTCGTAGCTCTGCGCGCCGTAGAACGAGGGCGTGTAGCCGTACTTCTTGCGGAAGTCGGCGACATAGCGCTTGCTCGCGGGCACGTTGAGGTCGGGGCTCCAGAACTTGGTCTCCCACTGGCCGATCGCCGATTCCTTCAACGCCGGCAGCGTGGTCTCGTCCACCGTGAACACCGAGTAGAGCGGAATCCGGTCGCGCAGCCCCGCC
>JAOUGZ010000538.1 GCA_029865405.1 Betaproteobacteria bacterium | reverse complement strand
TCTACCGGCACCTCGGCTTCGAGCCCTTCGGCCCGCGGGTGGGGTCGGCCGAGGCGCAGTACCAGCCCATGGTTTTGTCCCTCGAGGGGCTGAAGGCGAGCGCCGGGAACGTCCTTGGCGTGAACGGCGGCGCGCAGTTATCGCGTGCGCCGGCGCGGTTCACGCCTGGCCCGGTCGCCGTCTCGGCGGCGACGCGCGCGGCGATGGCAGCGGAAGCCGGCGCGCATCGCTCGAGTGAATTCGTCGAGCGGGTCGCACGGGTGCGGCGCTCGATTTGCGAGCTGACGGGTGCAGGCGATGCGGCGCTCCTCGTCGGCACCGGCACGCTCGCCAACGACGCCGTGGCGATGGCGCTGCGTACGCGACCGGGCCGGGGACTGATGCTGGCAAACGGCGAGTTCGGCGAGCGGCTCATCGAGCAGGCGCGCTGCGCCGGTCTGGAGTTCGAAGAGCTGCGGTTGCCGTGGGGCGACCCGTTTGCGCAAACGCAGTTGGCCGCAGCGGCAGCGCGCGCCGGCGCATCGTGGCTGTGGGCGGTGCACTGCGAAACCTCGACTGGCGTGCTGAACGATCTCGATGCGCTGCGACAATGCGCCAGCCAGGCGGGCGCGGCGCTGTGCCTGGATTGCGTCAGCTCGATCGGCGCCCTGCCCGTGCGCTTGGAGGGCGTGTGGCTGGCGAGCGCGAGCAGCGCGAAGGGACTCGCCGCCTTTCCCGGGCTGGCCGCGGTGCTGGTGAACGGCGCGGCGCCGCGCACCGTGCCACCTGCGCCGCGCTATCTCGACCTGGCGCACTGGCTGCGCCGCGACAGCGTGCCCTTCACGCATTCGTCCAATCTCGTCGCCGCGCTGGATGTGGCGCTGACGAATGTGGACTGGGAAACGAAATTCCGCGACACGGCGCGCGATGCGCGCTGGCTGCGCGAGGCGCTGCGCGCGCGCGGTCTCGCCAGCGTCGCGCCCGAGGCGGCCGCGAGCCCGAGCGTGGCGAGCATTGCCCTGCCGGAGAACGTGCCGGCGGCGGAAGTCGGCGCTGCGCTGCTGCATCGCGGATTCGAGATCGCCTGGCGCAGCGCCTATCTCGCGAGCCGCAACTGGGTGCAGGTGGCGCTGATGGGGGAATACGACCGGGTGGCGCTGCGCCAGCTGCCCGAGGCGTTGGCACAGGAAGTTTCTGCACACGCGCGGCACGGCGAGCGGGCAGCATGAGCGAGGAGGGCAAGCACCATGGACCATAGTCGCGAGGACATCCTCGAGTGGGCGGCAGCGGAGCGCATTGCTGCGGCAAACCTGCGCCGCGCCCTCGAAATCGGCGGCGTGCTGCCCGATCGCACGCGGTGGCGCCGCTTTCTCGACCAGCTCTTGCTATGGCTTGGGGTCGTGATGGTCGCGGCGAGCGTCATCTTCTTCCTCGCCTACAACTGGCATGACCTTGGCCGCTACGCAAAGTTTGCCTTGACCGAGGGGATGATCGTGGCCGCGCTGGCGGTGCTCTGGTGGCAGGGCCTGGAGCGAATCGGCGGCAAGGCGGCGTTGCTTGCGGCCGCGCTCTTTACTGGCGCGCTGCTCGCGCTCATCGGCCAGACCTACCAGACCGGCGCCGATACGTTCGAGCTGTTCGCCGTCTGGGCGGCGGCGATCCTGCCCTGGGCGCTGCTGGCGCGCTTTCCCGCACTGTGGGTGCTGTGGCTCGCGCTCGCCAATCTCGCCGTGGTGCTTTACTTCCAGGCGTTTCGCGGATTCTTCGGCTTGATCTTCACGACGGAGCGGCAGCTCTGGTTGCTCTTCGGGCTGAACACGATCGCGCTCGCGCTATGGGAAGGACTGGCGCTGGCGGGCATCGCCTGGCTGCGCGAGCGCTGGGCCTTGCGTCTGCTCGCCACCGCGAGCGGCGCCTGCGTGACGGCGCTGGCCGTGTTTGCCGTTTTCGACGAGAACGCGTTCGGCTGGGCGCTTGCAGTGTGGCTTGCCTGGCTCGGCGCCGCGTACGCGCTCTACCGTCGTCCCATCAAGGACCTGTACGTGCTCGCGGGCGGGGTCCTGTCCGGCATCGTCGTCGTCGCCGCGGGGCTTTCCCGGCTGCTCCTCGAGACGCGAGTCGAGGCGGGCGGCCTCTTCTTCATCGGTCTGGTCGTCATCGGATTGTCGGCGGCAGGCGGGTTCTGGCTGAAGAACGTCGCGAACGAGGAGGGCGCATGATGAACGCCGCGGACAGAGGAGCGCTTTGGGGGCGGTTGCAGGCAGCGGGCCTGGTGCAGGGGGAGTTGCCACCGCCGGCCGCGTCGCGCTCGCCCTGGTACGTGCGCGTCATGCTCGGCGTCGCCGGCTGGTTCGGCGCCCTGTTCATGATCGGCTTTCTTGGCGTCGGTTTCGAATTCGTGTTCAAGACTACGGCAGTGACCTTCGCCACGGGCGCTGCGGTGTGCGCGGGCGCCGCTGTCCTGTACCGCGCCAACCCGCACGGCGACTTCACGGGCCAGTTCGGTCTGGCCGTCAGCCTCGCTGGCCAGGCGCTGATGATCTACGCGCTGGCTCGGGTATTCGAACGCTCGTTCAGCGCCGCCGCGCTCGCCATCGCCCTGCAGCAGGCCGTGCTGTTCGTACTGGTGCCCAATTTCATTCATCGCGTATGGACGTCCTGGTCCGGTGCATACGCCGCGGTGTACGCGCTCAGCCATGCGGGGTTGCAGGCCTTCGCGCCCGCCGCCGTGACCCTGGGGTTCCTGTGGCCGTGGCTCGCCGAGTTCGACCATCCGCGCCGCGGCGAACTGCTGCGCGCCGCGGGCTACGGGCTTGCGCTCGCGGCAGTACAGACGGCGGTGATGCACGGCTCGTTGTGGGCGATGTGGCTCACGGGCGACATGAGCGGACGCGGCTCGCCGGGCGCCGAGGTCC
>JAOUGZ010000537.1 GCA_029865405.1 Betaproteobacteria bacterium | reverse complement strand
CGCCCGCACGCGCTCGAGCGCTTCGGCCATGTAGGCGCGCGTCGCCTCCAGCCCCGGCAGCGGCAAGTCCCAGCGCGTGTCGTGCGCCACCGCCGAGGAGTCGTAGAGCGCGTCCGCGCCCTCGAGGATCGAAGGCCCCAGGGGCGCGCCGCTTTGCGCCATGCGCAGGCACCAGCGCTCCTGGAACCAGGCGACGTGCCCGATTTCCCACAGGGGCGGGTTGACGATGCCGAGTTTCGGCCCGAGCAGGCGCGCGCCGTCCAGATCGCGCGTCATCAGCTCGGTGCGCGCGCGGGATTCGAGCAGCAGGCGTTCAAGCATGGCGTGCTAGTCTAGCCGCTCCCATGGCGCGCATCGCCCTCGTCACGCCCGCCGGCGCCGGGACGCGCAACGGCAATCGCCACACGGCCCTGCGCTGGGCCACGTTCCTGCGGCGCGCTGGCCACCGCGTATCCGTGGCGATTGAGTGGGACGGCGCGCCCTGCGATCTGCTGCTCGCGCTGCACGCGCGCCGCAGCCACGACTCGATCGCCCGGTACCGCGCCGCACACCCGGCCGGGCCCCTCGCGGTCGTGCTTACCGGCACCGACCTGTATCGCGACCTGCCCGCCTCGGCCGAGGCGCGCCGCTCGCTCGAGCTCGCCGATCGCCTGATCGTCCTGCAGGAAGAAGGGCCGCGACGCCTGGCGCCGCACTTGCGCCGCAAGACGCGCATCGTCTACCAGTCCGCTGCGCCGCGCACGCCGCGCAAGCCCCCGCGCGGCGTGTTCCGCATCGCCGTCATCGGCCACCTGCGCGAAGAGAAGGATCCCTTTCGCGCGGCGGCGGCGCTCGAGCGCTTGCCGCGGGAGGACAAGCTCGAAGTAGTGCACGTCGGCGCGGCGCTGGCGCCGGAGATGGCGCGCGAGGCGCGGCGCCGCATGCGCGAAGAGCCGCGCTACCGCTGGCTCGGCGGACTGCCGCACGGGCGCACGCTGGCCTGGCTCGCGCGCAGCCACCTGCTGGTGGTGAGCTCGCGCATGGAGGGCGGGGCCAATGTCATCGCGGAGGCGGCGCGCATCGGCACGCCGGTGCTGGCGTCCGGCGTTCCCGGCAACATCGGCATGCTCGGGCGCGGCTACCCGGGCTATTTTCCGCTCGGTGACGAGCGCTCGCTCGCGCGCCTGATGGCGCGCGCGGCGCGCGAACCGGAGTTCTACCGCCGGCTGCGGCGCGCGCTCGCGGCGCGGCGCCACCTGTTCGCACCCACGGCGGAGCGCGCGGCACTGGCCCGCGCGCTGCGCGGCCTCATGCGCCCGAGCGGCCGAGGAAGCGGCGCAGCCAGGCGCTGAGCAGGTCGACGAGGCTCACCATGGCGATCATGGCGAGGAGCAGCGTCGCCGCCTCGTGCGTCTTGAACACAGAAAGCGAGACGTACAGCATTTGCCCGAGGCCGCCGGCGCCGACGAAGCCCAGCACCGCGGCCATGCGGATGTTGTACTCCCAGCGGTACAGCACGTAGGACGTGAACTGTGGCAGCACCACGGGCAGGGTGCCGTAGAGGAAGGCGAGCGTCGCGCTGGATCCCGCGCCGCGCAGTGCCCCGGCCGGCTCGGGCGGCGCATTCTCCAGCGTCTCGGCGAACAACCGACCGAGCACGCCCGCGGTGTGCACCGCGAGCGCGAGACAGCCGGCGAATGGCCCGAGGCCCGCGGCGAGCACCATGAATACCGCCCAAACCAGCTCCGGGATCGAGCGCAGCACATTCAGTACGAGCCGCGCCGGGGGCCGCAGCCAGCGCCCCCAGCGCCCTGCGGCCGGCAGCGCGAGGAGCATCCCGCCGAGCGCGGCGAGCAGCGTTCCCACCGCGGAGATGGCGAGCGTCTCTGCGGCGCCGACGAGGGTGCGCCCGAGGAACTCGGGCGAGGCGTCCGGCGGCGCGAAGCCCCGCGCGAACTCCGCCATCTGGCGCACGCTGTCGCGCCCGAACAGCGTGGCGAAGTCGACGCCGAGGAACGCAACGCTGGCGAGCGCAGCGAGCGCGAGCGCGCCGAGCACCGCCCAGGGCCGCCAGACAAACGCGCCCGCCGTCACGTCAGCACCTTTCGCAGCAGCGCGCTGATGCCATCGGCGAGCATCACCAGCACGAAGAACGCCAGCAGCATGGTCGCGACCTCGCCCCCTTCCAGCATGCGCATCGACAATTCCATCTGCTGGCCGAGGCCGCCCGCGCCGACGAAGCCCATGACCACGGAGGCGCGTATCGCGCACTCCCACCGGTACACGGTATAGGACACGAGTTCGGGCAACGAAACCGGCAGGATGCCGTAGAAGAAGGCGTGCAGCCGGCCGCCGCCGGCTTCCAGTACGGCGCGCGCCGGGCGCGTGTCGCCCGCCTCGTAGATTTCGAAATACACCTTGCCCAGCATGCCCGCATAGTTGATGGCGATCGCCAGGATGCCGGCTGCCGGCCCCAGCCCCACCGCGCGCACGAAGAGCAGCGCCCAGACGATTTCCGGGATCGAGCGCATGACGACCAGCAGCAGCCGCAGCGGCGCGCGCAGCAGGCGGCGCAGCCACGCGCCGCGCGACGGCCCGATGCGCGACACCGAGAGGCTCTCCGCCACCGCGAGAGAGAGCGGCACGGCGAGCGCGATCGCGAGCGCCATCCCGGCAGTCGCAAGGGCGAGCGTTTCCAGCGCGGAGCGCAGCACCAGCCCGAGGAAGTCCGCGCCCAGCGCCGGCGGAAAGAAGGTGCCGAGGAAGCGCCCCATGACCTGCAGGTTGCCGGTCTCGAAGAGCTTGCGCGGGTCGAACCCGGTCAGCTCGAGCGCGGGCCAGAGCAGCACCAGCAGCACGGCGGCAAGCGCAATTCGCGCCGGCAGCGCCGGATCGCGCGGCGCCAGCGCGGTGGCGCCT
>JAOUGZ010000063.1 GCA_029865405.1 Betaproteobacteria bacterium | reverse complement strand
GCCGTTGGGCTGCGGTACGCCCTTGGTCATGCGCTCGGTCATCGGCGTCACCGCGTTGCCGATGTCGATCTGGCTGCCGCAGATGTCGTAGGCGCGGCCATCGAGCGCGATGCACTTGGTGAGGCCCGTCACCGCGTGCTTGGTCGAGGTGTACGCAACGGAGAAGGGGCGCGGCGCATGCGCCGAAATGGAGCCGTTGTTGATGATGCGCCCGCCCTGCGGGTTCTGCTTCCGGAAGATGCGGAACGCTTCCTGCGCGCACAGGAACATGCCGTTCAGGTTGACGTCCACCACTTCCTTCCATTTCTCGTAGGGCAGCTCGTCCATCGGCACGGGCGGCGCGCCCATGCCGGCGTTGTTGAAGAGCAGGTCCAGGCGCCCGAACTTCTGTGTCGTCTTCGCGAACAGATTCTTCACCGAGTCGGGCTTACTGACGTCGGTAGCTACAGCGAGCGCGTTCGCGGCGCCGCAGTCGGCGACGATCTTCTGCAGCAGCTCGGCGCGGCGCGCGGCGAACGCGACTTTCCAGCCCGCCTCGACGAGCGCGCGCCCCGCGGCCTCGCCGATGCCGGTCGAGGCGCCGGTGACCACGGCGACTTTGTGCTGTGCGGCCATGCTAATTTCTCCTCATGGTGAAGCGGGCGATGCTACCGCAAGTGCGGCTGCGCCGGCACCGCCCGGGCGACCTGGGCTGGGTGGTGCAGCGCCACGGCGAGCTGTACTGGAAGGAGTACGGCTACGACGAGCGCTTCGAGGCGCTGGTCGCGGGCATCGTGGCCAATCTGGTCAAGAACTTCGATTCGCGTCGGGAGCGTTGCTGGATCGCGGAGAGCAGTGGCAAGCGGGTCGGCTTCGCGTGCGTCGTCAGGCAGTCGCCCGGTGTGGCGAAGCTCAGGTTGCTGGTTGTGGAGCCCAAGGCACGGGGGCTGGGCCTGGGCATGCGTCTCGTCAAAGCGTGCATTGGTTTCGCCCGCGCGGCCGGATACAGGAAACTGGTGTTGTGGACGCAGAGCGAATTGGCGGCCGCGCGGGCGATCTATGAAAAGCTCGGCTTTCGCAAGGTGCGCAGCGAGCCGCACCGCAGGTTCGGCAAGCCGCTGGTGGGCGAGTACTGGGAGCTGCGGCTCTAGATCCCGGCGAGTACCCAGATGCCGGACAGGATGAGCATCGCGCCTGCGGCGTGCGAGACCAGGCGAGCGCCCGGCAGCAGCTTCTCGGCAAAGACAAAGGCGGCGATGAGCGCGACCCACACCAGGTTCATGACGCCGGCCACGAACAGCAGCAGCATCAGCACCCAGCAGCAGCCGAGGCAGTACGCGCCGTGCTCGAGACCCATGCGGAAGGCTCCGCCCGGTCCTGCGCGCCAGCGCATCATGAAGAACTGGAGCGGATTCCTGCACTTGTTCAGGCAGGCTTGCTTGAGCGGCGTGAGCTGATACAGACCCGCCGCGACAAGTGCTACGGCACTCATGCCGGCGCCGGCGAGAGCCATCGCCGGCGTCATGAGCGACGCGTTCTCGAGCGCCGATTGCAACAGCGCGGCTGCGGCGCTGAAAGCGGTCCAGATCAGCAAGTACGCGCCGGCGAAGATCGATATCCCCGGCAAGACGGTGCCGCGGGCGCCGCTCTTCCGCACCAGCGTCCCGTACAGCAGGATCGCTGGGGCGGCGCTCGGCAGCATCATGCCGACCATCATCACCGTCCACATGACGAATGTCAGCGCAAGCGCGCCCGGGTCCGCGGCGCGCGGCATGGCGCCCATGGTCATCGCGGCATGGTCCATGCCTGAGGCGCTGCGCCACAGGTAGAACCACGCGAGCAGGACGACGGCGACGAGTCCGCCGAGCGCGATCCTGCGGTCGCTTCGCAGGGGCGCCGGACCTAGCCTGACCACGCGAAGGGCGCGAAGTGGCCGTTACGCGTGCCGCTGGTGTCGTTCCACTTGATGCCGAACGCGTTGAAGATGCTGCGCGTCGCCTTGGCAAGGCCGAGGCGCGTATTCACCGGGTGCGCAGTATTGTCGAGAAACAGCGGCTCGTTCGTGCGCACCGCGCCGGCGACGCCTTCGCAGGCCTGATCGATGAGATCGCCCGCCTTCACGGAGAACTTCATCCCGTCGGCGTCGAAGCGGATCGCGCGCTTCTCGACACCGGCGACCTTGCCGACCAGGGGACCCAGCGCGGCCATCGGACCTCCGGCTGCCCCGGTGGCGATGGCGCCGATGGCCTCCGTCTGTTTGTCGCTGGCGCGTTCATCGACGATCAGGCCCACCGTGATGTTTCCCTCCGCCATCGCCTTGGGCGCATGCATGAGGACGATGAAGGACAGGCCATCGAGCTTGACGCCGTCCTTTTCCCCCTTGTCGATGCGCATCGCGATTGCCGCCTTGCACTCGCCCTCGGTCGGGCGCGCGGTGAGATGCGAGGGCGCGCAGGGGCACAGGTACGTGCAGTTGCAGGTTTCCATGTACTGGCCTTCTATCTTCCAGGTTGCCATGATGACCTCCTCCCGTGGGCGGCAGAGTGCCGCCCAGCGCAAGGAGGCTACTCCCGCCCGCCTCGGAGACGCAATAGCTGGGCGCTCAGCGCGGCAATTTCGTCGGCGACCGAGGGATCCGGGGGAAAGTCGCGCTTCGCCTCCCGGTACCAGTAGCGCGCATTCGACGTATCGCCCTCCATCAAATGCACGATGCCGTGCGCCCAGCAGGCGAGCGGCGATTCCTCGTCCTTCTGCACGATCACGTGCGCCGCCTCCCAGTCGCCCTTGCGCAGCAGAGCCACCGCCTTGGCAAGTTCGTTCGCCTTCATGAGGGCGGCGGCTGCCCGTCGGAGGGGCCTTTCAGCTCCACCGTGTTGCCCTCGGGGTCGGCGACGTAGATGGAGATGCCGTTGCCTTCCGCGCCATAGCGCTTGCGGATCTCGCCGACCTCGATGCCGTGGCGCTTTAAGTGGGCGACGATCGCGTCCTGGTCGAAGGGCTCTACGCGCAGGCAGAGGTGATCCAGGTTGCGGCCCTCGCGGCCGGGCGCGGCGCCGCCCGCTTTGCCGAGCTTGCCGTCCACCGTGACGAGGTCGATCATCGAGCGGCCGACCTTCAGGTGCGACATGCCAAACTCGGGGCGCCAGGCGACGTGCGTCGCGCCGAGCACGTCGCAGTAGAAGCGGCGCATGGCCTCGATGTCGCGCACGCGCAGCACGAGGTGGTCGATGTCGCGAATCGAGATCATGGCCCGCTAATATAGCGTGTGGGCAGCTATCACTATCTTCCCCTGGAGCGTGTCGTGTTTGGCCAGCCCGCGGCGCAAGCCGCGGCGGAAGAAGTGGCGCGCATCGGCGCGCGCAAGGTGTTCGTCGTCGCCTCGAAGTCCCTGTCGCGCAAGACGCCCGTAGTCCGCGACATCGAGCAGGCGCTCGGCGAGCGCTATGTGGGCCTGTTCGACGAGTGCATCGCGCACACGCCCTGGCCGAGCGTGATCGCGGCGGCGGAAGCGGTGCGCGCTGCGCAACCCGACCTCATCCTCACGGTGGGCGGCGGCACGCCCATCGACACGGTGAAGATCCTCCAGATCTGCCTCGCGCACGGCATCACGCGCGCCGAGGACCTGGAGGGGCAAGGCGCGGCGGAGAAGCCCTCGCCGGTGCGCCAGGTCGCCATCCCGACGACGCTCTCGGGCGCGGAGTTTTCCAACCTCGGCGGCGGCACCGACGTGCGCTCGCGCATAAAGCATTCCTTCACGGGTCCCGACATCAACCCACGCTCGGTGATCCTTGACCCGGCGATCACGCTGCACACGCCCGAATGGCTGTGGCTGTCCACCGGCATTCGCGGCGTCGATCACGCGGCCGAGGCATTGTGCTCGGTGGACGCCCATCCGTACTGCGACGGCCTCGCGCTGCATGCGCTGCGGCTGTTCGCCGGGGCGCTGCCGCGCACCCGGGCGGCGCCGCAGGACCTCGCCGCGCGGCTCCAGTGCCAGCAGGCCTCGTGGCTCGCGGCCTCGACCATCGCACGGGTGAACTACGGCGCCAGCCACGGCATCGGCCACGCGCTCGGCGCGGCAGCCGACGTGCCGCACGGGCATACGAGCTGCATCATGCTGCCGCACGTGCTGCGCTTCAACGAGCCGGCGACCTCGCAGAAGCAGAAGCTCATCGCGGAGGCGCTCGGTGCGCCGGGCAAGTCGGCGGCGGACGCGGTGGCCACGCTGGTGCGCGCGCTCGGCCAGCCGGCGACGCTGCGCGAGGCGGGCGTGAAGCGCGAGCAGCTTGCCGCGGTCGCCGCCGCATCGATGAAGAACCGCTGGGTGCTCTCCAACCCGCAGCCGATCCGCGCAGAGGCCGACGTGATGCGGCTGCTGGAAGCCGCGTGGTGACCTACGAGGAGATCCGCAGGCAGTTCCGCTGGGACGTGCCGGCCACGTTCAACTTCGCCGCCGACGTCGTCGACGCCTGGGCGAAGGACCCGGCGAAGCTCGCGCTCCTGTGGTGCGACGAGTCCGGGCGCGAAGAGCGCTATACGTACGCGAAGATCGCCGAGCTCTCGCGCCGGCTCGGCAACGTGCTGCGCGCACGCGGCCTGAAGAAAGGCGATCGCTGCATCGTCATGCTGCCGCGCGTCCCGCAGTGGCAGGTGGCGATGGTCGGCTGCCTGCGCGTGGGCGTGATTCCGATCCCGTGCATCGACATGCTCACGGCGAAGGACGTGAAGTTCCGCGTGGAGCATTCCGGCGCGGCGGGCGCGATCACCACGCCGGCAAGCGCCGGCAAGTTTCCAGCGATGAAGGTGCGGCTCGTCGTCGGCGAGGATTTCGACGCGGCGCTCGAGTCCGCGGACCCGGAGTGCCCTGCGGAGCGCATGGCGGCAGAGGAGCCCGTCGTCATGTACTACACCTCGGGCTCCACGGGAAACCCCAAGGGTGTCACGCACGCGGCGCGCGCGCTCTACGCTTGGCGCCTGTCGTCGCAGCTCTGGCACGACCTGAAGCCCACCGACCTGATGTGGTGCACGGCGGATACCGGCTGGAGCAAGGCGGGCACCGCGATCCTCTACGGTCCGTGGAGCTGCGGCTCGGCGGTGCTCTTCTATCAGGGCGCCTTCGACCCGAAAGAGCGGCTGCGGCTGCTGGCGCAGCACCGCGTCACCGTGTTCTGCGCGGCGGCGACCGAGTTCCGGCGGCTGGTGAACGAGGATCTCTCGCCCTACGACCTGTCGGCGCTGCGGCTCACGGTCTCGGCCGGGGAGACGGTCAACCCCGAGATCGTGCGGCGCTGGTGCGAGATGAGCGGCGTGCCGCTATTGGACGCCTACGGGCAGACCGAGACGCTGATGACGGTGCTCAACTACCCGTTCCTGCCGGTCAAGCCCGGCTCGATGGGCAAGCCGCTGCCGGGCCTGGAGGCCGCGGTGCTCGACGGCCAGCTCGCCGTCCGGCTGCCGAACCCGCAGATGATGCTCGGCTACTGGAACGAGCCCGAGCGCACCGCGGCGGGCAAGACCACGGTCGACGGCGTCGAGTATTGGCTGACCGGCGACATGGTGCGCCAGGACGCGGAGGGGTACCTGTTCTACGAAGGCCGCGCCGACGACATCATCAGCTCGGCGGGCTACCGCATCGGGCCGATGGAGGTGGAGAACGCGCTCCTCGAGCACCCGGCGGTGCAGGAGAGCGCCGCGGTCGGCAAGCCCGACGCCGAGCGCGGCGAGATCGTGAAGGCGTTCGTGGTGCTCAAGCCTGGCGTGCGCGGCACGCCGCAGCTCGCCGCCGAGCTGCAGGCGCACGTAAAGCAGGTCACCGCGCCGTACAAGTACCCGCGCGAGATCGAGTTCGCCGCCGAGCTGCCGAAGAACGCCTCGGGCAAGCTGCTGCGACGGGTGCTGCGTGGGCGTTGATTGCCGCGCTCGGCGCGCCGGGTTGTTTATCATTCGGTCTGCTAGTCCACGACCTTGAGCATCGATCCCATGACCGCACCGACTGAACTGGCTTCACTGGACGCGACGGCCCAGGCAGAACTCGTCCGCCGGCGCGAGGTGACCTCGCTCGAGTTGATCGAGGCCGCCATCGCGCGAGTCGACAAAGTGAACCCCGCGATCAATGCGGTCGTTCTCAAGATGTACGACCAGGCGCGCGCCGCGGCGCGCGCGCCGCTGCCGGCGGGTCCGTTGTCGGGCGTGCCGTTCCTGGTCAAGGATTTTCTCGCCGAATACGCCGGCGTGCCGTTCACCGAAGGCACGGCCTACCTGGGCAACTACGTCCCGACCGAGGACAGCGAACTGGTGCGGCGTTACAAGAGCGCGGGGCTGGTATTCATCGGCAAGACCAACACGCCGGAACTTGCGGTCGGTCCGACCACCGAACCGCGCCTGTTCGGGCCGACCCGCAATCCCTGGGATACCGGCCGCACCGCGGGCGGCTCGAGCGGCGGCGCCGCGGCGGCAGTTGCCGCCGGCATGGTGCCGATGGCGCATGGCAACGACGCCGGCGGCTCGATTCGCGTGCCCGCCGCCTGCTGCGGCGTGTTCGGGCTCAAGCCGACCCGGGCGCGCATTCCGCTCGGTCCGCATTACGGCGATCTGATGAGCGGGCTGGTGGCCGAACATGCCCTGAGTCGCTCGGTGCGCGACAGCGCGGCCCTGCTCGACGCAGTCTCGGGCCCGGAGCTGGGCGATCCCTACTGGGCGCCGCCGCCGGCGCGGCCGTTCGTCTCGGAAGTCGGTGCCCCGCCCGGCAAACTGCGCATCGCGTTTTCCACCCGCACCATCACCGGCGCCGAAATCTCTCCGCAATGCGTGGCCGCGGTCGAAGACGCCGCCAGGCTTTGTGCGCATCTCGGCCACGAGGTGGTCGAGGCAATGCCGAAAATTGATGCGGAGCGCTTCTTCCTGGCGTTCACCTCGGTGCTGAGTGCGGGCTTCACCTGGGCCATCGACGACTGGGCGCGGCGCCTGGGCCGCACGCCGACCGAAGACCTGTTCGAGCCGTTCGTGTGGGCGTTCACCGGCCGCGGCCGTCAATTCACGGCACCGCAGTACCTGCTCGCGGTGCAGGACTTGCAGCGGATCTCGCGGACGATCGCGCATTTCTTCGCCGAGCACGACGTATGGCTGACGCCGATGCTGGGCGAGCCGCCGGTAGCCCTCGGCACCTTCGCCTATCAGGCCGGGACCGATCCGTTTGAGCTGCGTCGGAAAATGGCCCGTTTCACGCCGTTCTCCTATTTCGCGAACGCGACCGGACAACCCGCCATGGCGGTGCCGACCTATTGGACGCCGGACGGACTGCCCGTCGGCAACCAGTACATCGGGCGTTTCGGCGACGAGGCGACATTGTTCCGTCTGGCGTCGCAAATCGAGGCCGAGCGTCCATGGGCGCGGCGGCGCCCACCGGTGTGGGCGGGCTGATCTGCGCGATTGAGGCAGCACGACCCGCCGGGCGGCAAGTGACCGCTTGTGGCAGAAAGGAACCCGCATGAAGAAGAAGAAAGCGAAGGCAGGGAGAGTAGAGGAATCCTCCAGCGCCTATTTTCAGAACCTAAGGCCGAAATTTCTCGATTGGAACCCGCCGACAGAGGAACAAAAGGCGCTGGAGGTGAAAGCGCGGCGGGAAGCAAAAGAGGTCGAGTTGCAAAGGGTTACCGGACTGGCCAAGGACCGAGAGGCAGAGAAGGCGGCCATAGCGAAGCGCTACCGGGGCGCGGCCATCAGAAAAAAGCAGCGCAGACCTGGCTAGGGTAGAACCTCGCCTTCACCGACGGCAGCCCGGCGCGCGCCATCGCCAGCTCGCGCTCATCTGGCGCCGGGCAAGGTACGCGAAGCTACAGCCCGCGGATGTCGTCCTGCGCCTTGAGGCGGCGCAGCGCCGAGCGGAAGGCCTGGAGTGTCTGCGCCACCTCCTGCGGCCCATGCGTTGCCGAGACCATGCCGCCGGGACCGCCCATGATGTCGACGCCCTCGACGAGCAGCGCGAGGCGCAGCCGGTTGATCAGGTGCGGATCGCGCGCGCCCTTGATGCCCTCGAAGCCGAGCGCGACCGGACCGAGGCTCGCGGGATCGATGGGCAGGCCCTTCGGGTTGGGGAACACGATGAATACCGAGGACTCGCCGTACACGCCCCAGGGCACGCCTTCCTCGACCAGGAGCTTGCGCAGGCCCTGGCGCAGCGCCTCGGCGCTCGCCTCGGCGCGCGCGCAGGCGTCGCTGGTCTCGACCAGGCCGAGGGCCGCGACCGCGGCGGCGGCGCACAGCGGGTTGGCGTTAAAGGTGCCCTGATGGCCGATCTTCTCGCGCCCGGCCGCCTTCGCTGCCGCGGCATCGAGCTGCTCCATGATCGCGCGCGCGCCGGCCACCGCGCCGCCGGGCAGGCCGCCGGCCAGGATCTTGGCGAGCACGCTCAGGTCGGGTGTGATGCCGTAGCGCGCCTGCGCGCCGCCGCGCGACCAGCGAAATCCCGTGATCACCTCGTCGAAGATCAGGACGATGCCGCGCTCGCGCGTGAGCCGGCGCAGGGCGGCGAGCAGCCCCGCGGGCAGCGGCACCTGGCCCCAGGAGGCGCCCGAGGGCTCTACGATCACCGCCGCGATGTCCTCGCGCGTGCCGAGCGTATCCGCCAGCCGGGAAAGGTCATCGGCGGGCAGGACGATCGACTGCTCGAGCGCCGCCGGTGCGATGCCGGCGGGCGTCGAGTCGTCGAAATGCGACATCGCGCCCGCGACCACCTGGTCGTGCCAGCCGTGGAAGTGACCCACGAAGCGCACGATCTTCGGCTTGCCGGTGAACGCGCGCGCCAGGCGCAGCGCGAGCAGCGAGGCCTCGGTACCCGAGGCGGTGAAGCGCACGCGCTCGGCAGACGGAATCAGGCGCTGGACCAGTTCGGCCCACTGCACTTCCAGGGCGTGCGAGGCGCCCCAGTGCGTGCCGAGCGGCGCCTGGCGCTGCACCGCTTCGACCACCGCCGGGTGCGAGTGGCCGAGCAGCAGCGCGCCATGGCCGCCGAAGTAATCGACGTACTCGTTGCCGTCGACGTCCCACTTGCGCGGACCCTGCGCGCGGGCCGCGCAGACCGGGTAGGGCTGCGTGGCGCGCGAGTCGTGCGTCAGGCCGGCGGGGATCACCTCGCAGGCTCGCGCGAACAGCCTCGCCGAGCCCGGCGTACGCGCCCGAAAATCTTCCTCGATGCTGCCGACCATGGGTTTCGCCCTGTTCATCGTTGCGCTCCCGTTACTTCTTGTGCCGTCAGCACCCCGGGGTTCACCACCGCCGCCGGATCGAGCCTGCCGTCGAGGCCGGCAAGCGCATTCGCTGCGCAGGCAAGCGCCATGCGCTCGAAGGCCGTCTCGACGTAGGCCGCGGTGTGCGGGGTGAGCACGACGTCGTCGCGCGAGAGCAGCGCATGGCCGGCGCGCGGCGGCTCGCGCTCGAGCACGTCGAGGCCGGCCCCTGCGATGCGGCCTTGCTCGAGTGCGACGACCAGCGCCGCCTCGTCGATGACCGGTCCTCGCGCAACGTTCACCATGAAGGCGCCCGGCTTCATGTGCGCCAAGGCCTTTGCGTCGATCAGGCCGCGCGTCCCCGGGCCGAGGGCGCAGGCGAGCACCACGAAGTCCGCGTCGCGCAGGCCTTCGGCCAGCGAGGCGGCGCGCGCGAACCCGTCGTGCCTCGGCGCGTCGGCCGGCACGTGCGGATCGACCACCAGGATCCGCATATCGAAGGCCGCCGCGAGGCGTGCGACCTCGCGGCCGATGCGGCCGTAGCCGACCACCAGGGCGCTGCGGCCTGCAAGCTCGATGGCGCCGAAGCCGCGCGGCCAGGCGCCGCCCTTTACCGCGCGGTCGAGCACCGGACCGCGCTTGGCAAGCGCAAGCATGAGATAGAGGGCGTGCTCGGCGACCGTGCGCGCGTTGGCCGCGCCAGTCGTGGCGAGCGGAATGCGGTGCTGCGTCAGCGCTTGCACGTCGATGTTGTCATAGCCGGCGCCCATGCGGCACGCGACTCGCAGTCGCGCCGCGCGCTCGATCAGCACAGCCGGCAGCGCCGGCTGCTCCATCACCATGATCACGCCGTCGGCCTGCGGCAGCGCGCGCGCGAGCTCGGCGTCCGAGGGCTCCGGCAGCACGAGCAGGCGCACCTCGGGGCGCTCGGCGAGCTTGCGCATGCCCGCCTCCGGCAGGGTCTCGGTCAGCACGAGGGTCGCCGGGAGCGGCTGCGGCGAGGCCG
>JAOUGZ010000536.1 GCA_029865405.1 Betaproteobacteria bacterium | reverse complement strand
CGCGAACAGGCCTTCCAGCTCCTGGATCACGGAGCTGTTGCCGCGCACCGGGCCGTCGAGGCGCTGCAGGTTGCAGTTGACGACGAAAACCAGGTTGTCCAGGCCCTCGCGCGCGGCGATCGACAGTCCGGCGAGCGACTCGGGCTCGTCCATCTCGCCGTCGCCGGGGAACGCCCACACCTTCCTGCCCCCCGTCTTCAGGATGCCGCGCTGCTCCAGGTAGCGCATGAAGCGTGCCTGGTAGATCGCGTTCAGCGGCCCCAGGCCCATCGAGCCGGTCGGGAACTGCCAGAACTTCGGCATCAGCCAGGGATGCGGGTAGGACGAAAGACCCTTCCCGCCGGTCTCGCGCCGGTAGCCGTCGAGTTGCGCTTGCGTGAGGCGCCCCTCGAGGAAGGCGCGTGCGTACACGCCCGGCGCCGAATGCGGCTGGAAATACACCAGATCCGCTCCCCCCGGGGCCTCGTGGCCGCGGAAGAAGTGGTTGAAGCCGACTTCGAACAGGTCGGCGGCGGAGGCGAAGCTGGCGATGTGCCCGCCCAGCTCGGCGTGGGCGCGATTGGCGCGCACCACCATGGCAAGCGCGTTCCAGCGGATGATCGAGGCGAGCCGCTGCTCGATCGTGAAGTCGCCCGGGAAGGGCGGCTGCTCCTGCGGCCAGATGGTGTTGCAGTACGGCGTGTTGAAGCGCGCCCGGGTCTGCACGTCGAGCGCGCCGGCGTGCTCGGTGAGCCGCCCCATGACGTAGCGCGCGCGGTCCTTGCCGGCGGCGGCGACCAGCGCATCGAGCGCTTCGAGCCACTCCCGCGTTTCGGCCGGGTCCGCGTCGAGCGACTCCCCCGCGACCAGCTTGGCGATGTCGGAAACGTTGGTCATCCCGGCGCTTCGAGTCTAGTGCCGCGGCCCGTCGCGGGTCGAGCGGTCCGCAAGTCCGCAGCCATCAGCGATCTTACGCTTTTTGATACTCCGGATTCGATTGCGGGCGCCGCCCCCGAAGTTGCATAATTCACGCGCCGCCGATACGCCGGCCGGCCCCGGGGGAGTGCATGTCGAAGAACAAGCGTCATCACGGCAGGAGCGACGACCATCATGGGCACGGGCACAAAGACAAGATCCACGTCGTCGTAGGCACCCGCGGCAACGACGAGCTCACGGGAACGGACGGCAGGGACCTCATCCTCGGCGGCAGGGGCGCAGACCAGCTTTTCGGCGGCGCGGGCAACGACATTCTCCTGGGCGACGCGGGCGCCGGCGGCTGGGGCTGGCTGTTTTGCTTCTGGTCCAAGCCCAAGGGCTCCTACGACGACTACCTGGACGGGGGCGCGGGCAACGACATTGTCCTCGCCGGCAGGGGCGACGACGTCGTCAACTACACGCTCTCGGAGAATGCGCGCGCCAGGGACTACGCCGACGGCGGCACGGGCTTCGACACGCTGCAGCTCACGCTGACGAGCGCCGAGGCGCAGCTCGATTCGGTACAGGCGGACATCGCCGCTTTCCAGGCCTTTTTGGCGCGGAAGGCGAATCCGTATAGCGACCATGGCAGGACGTTCCAGTTCCAGAGCTTCGATCTCGACGTGCGCAATTTCGAGGCGCTCAAGATCGTCACGCTCGGTGGCAACGCCGCGCCGGTGGCGCTCGACGACAGCTACAGCCTGGACGAGGACTCGACCCTGCTCGCGCCGGTGCCCGGCGTTGCCGCAAACGACACCGACGCCGAGGGATCTGCGCTCAGCGTGGCGCTGGTCACGGGCCCCGCGCATGGCACGCTCGCGCTCGAGCCGGACGGCTCCTTCAGGTACACGCCGGACGCGGACTTCTTCGGCGAGGATTCCTTCACCTACACGGCCAACGACGGCGCGCTCGACTCCAACATCGCCACCGTGACGCTGCACGTCGCGGCGCAGAACGACGCGCCCGTGGCCGCGGATGATGCGTTCGCGACGGACGAGGACACGGCCCTCGTGCTCGACGTGCTCGGCAATGACACCGACGCGGATGGGGACAGCCTCACGCCGCTCATCGTCATCGGGCCCGGGCATGGAACGCTGGGTGTAAATGCCGACGGCACTCTCACCTACACGCCGGATGCCGATTACTTCGGCGACGACGCCTTCAGCTATCGGGCCCGCGACGGCGCACTCGAGTCCGGCCTCGCCACGGTCAGCCTGAGCATCAAACCGGTCAACGACGCGCCGGTGGCCGGGGCGGACGGCTTCTCTACGAACGAAGACGCCTCGATCGGCGGCAACGTGCTCGCCAACGATACCGACGTCGAGGACGGACGCCCCGGCACGGTCAGCGCCGTGAACGGCGCGGCGGGGAACGTAGGCGCGAGCATTGCGCTCGTGTCGGGCGCCCTGCTCACGGTGAATGCCGACGGCAGCTTCAGCTACGACCCAAATGGGAAGTTCGAGCATCTGGGCTTCAACGAGATCGCGTTCGACGGCTTCAACTACGTCGCGCGGGATTCCGAGGGCGCCGACAGCAGCGCGGCAACCGTGTCCGTTTCGATCTTCGGGGTCAACGACGCGCCCAAGGCCGTGGGCGAAGCGTTCACGACCGACGAGGACGTGGCGGTGAATGGCAGCGTGCTCGGCAACGATAGCGACGTTGAGGACGATTCGCTGACCGCTTCGCTGGTGTTGGGCCCCACGAACGGCGTCCTGGTCTTCAACAGTAACGGCACCTTCACCTACACGCCGAACCGGGACTTCAACGGCGGCGACGCGTTCACCTACGTTGCGAACGACGGCGCGCTGGACTCCAACGTCGCCACGGTCATCCTGACCGTCAATCCAGCGAATGAGGCGCCCGTCATCACCAGCGACGGCGGTGGCGCGACGGTGGCGCTGAGCCGCGCCGAGAACACGACAGCGGTGACCACGGTGATGGCGGCGGATCAGGACG
>JAOUGZ010000535.1 GCA_029865405.1 Betaproteobacteria bacterium | reverse complement strand
CTTGCCGCCGCGCGCATAGTGGTGCCAGTAGAGCAGCATCGAGCCGAAACTCGCCATCAGCCGGTCGGCGATGGCGCGCGCGCCCTCGACGGGGTGCGCTTCCGCTTCGGGCTCGAGCGTGCCGAGCACCGAGCAGCCGGTGCGCAGAACGTCCATCGCGTGCGCGGTGCGCGGCAGCTGCTCGAGCGCCGTCTTCAGCGGCGCGGGCAGGCCGCGCAGCTTTTTCAGCCTGGCCTTGTACGCCGCGAGCTCGCGCGCATTGGGCAGCTTCTCGTGCACCAGCAGGTAGGCGACTTCCTCGAACTCGGCCTCGTCGGCGAAATCGAGGATGTCGTAACCGCGATAGTGCAGGTCGTTGCCGGTGCGCCCGACGCTGCACAGCGCGGTGTTGCCGGCGGTGACGCCGGAGAGCGCGACCGACTTCTTGGGCTTAGGAGCGTCGGGTGAAGAGCTCATCGAGTTTCCTCTCGTAGGCGTGATAGTCGAGGTAGTCGTACAGCTCGTCCCGCGACTGCATGGTCGCGAGGACGTCCTTCTGCGTGCCCTTGCGGCGCAGCGTCTCGTAGACCGCGAGCGCGGCCTTGTTCATGGCGCGGAACGCCGACAGCGGGTACAGCGCGATGGCGACGCCGGCCGAGCGCAGCTCGTCGAGCGTGAACAGCGGCGTCTTGCCGAACTCGGTGATGTTGGCGAGCACCGGCACTTTGACGGTGTCGACGAACTTGCGGTACTGCGCGAGCTCGGTGACCGCTTCCGGGAAGATCATGTCGGCGCCGGCCTCGGCGTACTTCGCGGCGCGCGCCAGCGCCGCTTCCAGGCCTTCGCCCGCCAGCCCGTCGGTGCGCGCCATGATCACGAACTCGCGGTCGGTGCGCGCATCGACGGCGGCCTTGATGCGGTCGCACATCTCTTCGGCCGATACGAGCTCCTTGCCGGGCCGGTGGCCGCAGCGCTTCGCGCCGACCTGGTCTTCGATGTGCGTTGCGGCCGCGCCTGCCTTGATCAGCGAACGCACGGTGCGCGCGACGTTGAAGGCGCTTGCGCCGAACCCCGTGTCGCAATCGACGAGCAGCGGCAGGTCGCAGACGTCGGTGATGCGGCGCACGTCGATCAGCACGTCGTCGAGGTTGGAAATGCCGAGGTCGGGCATGCCGAGCGAGCCGGCGGCGACACCGCCCCCGGACAGGTAGAGGGCGCGATACCCGGTGCGCTGCGCAAGGCGTGCGTGATAGGCGCAGATGGCGCCGACGACTTGCAGGGGTCTTTCCGCCTGCAATGCCTTTCTGAAGATCGCGCCGGGGCTCATGCGCCGAGCAGTTGCTTCACACCATCGCGCTCCTCGTGCAGCTCTTTGAGCGTCGCATCCATGCGCTTGCGGCTGAATTCGGAGATCTCGATGCCCTTCACGATCTCGTAGCGTCCGTCCTTGCAGGTCACGGGATAGCCGTAGAGCACGCCCTCGGCGATGCCGTAGCTGCCGTCCGCGGGCACGCCCATGCTCACCCAGTCACCGGCCGGAGTGCCGAGCGCCCAGCTGCGCACGTGGTCGATGGCGGCGTTGGCGGCGCTCGCGGCGGAGGACAGGCCCCGCGCCTCGATGATCGCCGCGCCGCGCTTTTGCACGGTGGGAATGAAGCTGCCCTCGAGCCAGGCCTGATCGTTGATCATCGGCCAGACCTTCTTGCCCTCGCACTCGGCCTGGAAGAGGTCGGGGTACTGCGTGGCCGAATGGTTGCCCCACACGGTCACTTTCTTCACCGTGGCGTTCGGCTTGCCGATCTTGTGCGCGATCTGCGAGGTGGCGCGGTTGTGGTCGAGCCGCATCATCGCCGTGAACTGCGTGGGCTTGAGGCTCTTGGCGTTCTTCATCGCGATCAGGCAGTTGGTATTGGCGGGATTGCCCACCACCAGCACCTTGACGTCGCGCTTGGCGACCTTGTCGAGCGCCTGGCCCTGCGGCGCGAAGATCTTGCCGTTCGCCTCGAGCAGGTCCTTTCGTTCCATCCCCGGGCCGCGCGGGCGCGCGCCGACCAGCAGCGCGATTTCGGCGTCCTTGAAGCCCTGCATCGGGTCTGAGGCCGCCTGCATGCCGGCAAGCAGCGGGAACGCGCAGTCGTCGAGCTCCATCATCACGCCCTTCAACGCCTTCTGCGCCTTCTCGTCGGGGATCTCGAGCAGCTGCAGGATCACCGGCTGCTCCTTGCCGAGCATGTCGCCGCTGGCGATGCGAAAGAGAAGGCTGTAGCCGATCTGACCGGCGGCGCCGGTGACGGCGACGCGAACGGGCGCTTTGGGCATGTGCGGAGGCTCCGGATGCGAGGCGACGAAGGCCAGCAATTCTACCGCAGCGCGCGCGCGGAACGCAGTGCACAAAGGGAACTCAATCAATGCGCTACGGCGCTATAATCGCCATCGGTCGCGCTGAGCGTCCACCCCTCACATGGCGAACGCAACGATAAGGAAACCGCGGCCGAAGTACCTCAGCCTTGCCGCGCTCCTTTTCGAGATCCGCCTGCCGCTGCCCGGCTGGGTGTCGATTCTTCATCGGATCAGCGGGTTGCTGCTCTTTCCGGCCGTGGTGTGGCTGCTGTTCATGCTCGATCGCAGCCTCGCTTCCGAGGCGGGCTTCGAAGGGACGCGCCGCTACCTCGGACTGTGGCCGGTGAAGCTCTCGCTGCTCGTGCTGATCTGGGCCTACTGCCATCATTTCTGCGCCGGCATCCGCTTCCTGTTCCTCGACCTGGACCGGGGCGTGGATCTTGCAACGGCAAGGCGTACGAGCATCGTCGTGCTGGTGGGCAGCCTCGGCCTGACCGCCTGGCTGGGAGCGAAGCTGTGGTAGAGCGCAACGTCACCGGCGCGCACTACGGCCTGCGCGACTGGCTCGCGCAGCGCATCACCGCCGCCATCATGGCGGT
>JAOUGZ010000534.1 GCA_029865405.1 Betaproteobacteria bacterium | reverse complement strand
GGCGCGTTCTTCTTGCTCTACCTGCTCGGCTTCTCGGTCAACGTGCTGACGCTGCTGGGCATCGTGCTCGCCGTCGGGCTGGTGGTCGACGACGCGATCGTGGTGCTCGAGAACTGCCACCGCCACGTGGAGATGGGCAAGGACCCGCGCCAGGCCTCGGTCGACGGCTCGCGCGAGATCGCCTTCGCGGTGGTGGCGATGTCGCTCACCCTGGTCGCGGTGTTCGCGCCGCTCGCGTTCCAGCAGGGCCGCACCGGGCGGCTGTTCACCGAGTTCGCGCTGACCGTGGCCGGCGCCGTCGCGGTGTCGGGCTTCGTCGCGCTCACGCTCACGCCGATGATGTGCTCGCGCCTGCTGAAGGCGCATGAGCGGCACGGCCGGGTCTACCTGGCGATGGAGCGCTTTTTTGCGGGCATGACCGCGGGCTACCGCAGCGTGCTCGGTGGCGCGATGCGCCGGCGCTGGATCGTGGGCGTGGTCTTTCTCGCGATCCTGGGCGGCACGGCGGTGGCCTACCTGACGCTGAAGAAGGAGCTCTCGCCGCTCGAGGACCGCGGCTTCTTCCTGTCGTTCATCCTGGCGCCGGAGGGCGCCTCGCTCGACTACACCGACGCCAATGTGCGCGCCGTGGAGCGCGTCTATGCCGGCGTGCCGGAGATCGTCAACACTTTCGCTGTGGTGGCGCCCGGGCTCGAGCGCCCCAACCCGGTGAACCTGGGCATCACGTTCAGCCAGTTCAAGCCCTGGGAGCAGCGCACGCGGCGCACGCAGGACATCACCGCCGAGCTGCGCCCGAAGCTGTTCGGGGCGGTGCCGGGCGTGTTCGTGTTTCCGGTGGATCCGCCGTCGCTCGGCCAGAGCTTTCGCAACCCGCCGGTGCAGTTCGTCGTCCAGGCGGGCAGCTATGAAGCGCTCGAGGCGGCGGGCAACGCGCTGCTTGCCGAGGTGCGCCAGAGCAAGATGATCGTCAACGCGGACACCGACCTGAAGCTCAACAAGCCGCAGCTCGCCGTCGACATCGACCGCGACCGCGCCGCCGCGCTCGGCGTCGATGTCGAGACCATCGGCCGCACGCTGGAGACCCTGCTCGGCGGGCGCCAGGTGACGCGCTTCAAGCGCGAGGGCAAGCAGTACGACGTCGTGGTGCAGCTCGAGGCGCGCGACCGCAATACTCCGACCGACCTGACCGCGATCTACATCCGCGCCCGGGACGGGCGCCTGGTGCAGATGTCGAACCTCGTCACGGTGCGCGAGACCGTGGCGGCGAAGGAACTGAACCACTTCGACCGGCAGCGCGCGCTGATCCTCTCGGCGAACGTGGCGCCGGGCCATTCGCTCGGCGAGGCGCTCGAGTTCCTCGAGCAGGCGGCGCAGAAGGTGCTGCCGAAGAGCGCGCGTACCGGGCTCGACGGCCAGTCGCGCGAGTTCTACGAGGCGGGCACGACGCTGCTCTTCACCTTCGGCCTCGCGCTGGCGTTCATCTATCTCGTGCTCGCCGCGCAGTTCGAGAGCTTCGTTTCGCCGTTCATCATCATGCTGACGGTGCCGCTTGCCGCGCTCGGTGCGCTCGGCACGCTGTGGCTGACGGGCAACTCGATCAACGTCTACTCGCAGATCGGGCTGGTGATGCTGATCGGCCTGATCACCAAGAACGGCATCCTGATCGTCGAGTTCGCCAACCAGCTGCGCGCGCGCGGCATGGGCAGGCTCGAGGCGGTGATCGAATCCTCGACGCTGCGCCTGCGCCCGATTCTGATGACCTCGCTCGCCACCGTGCTCGGCGCCCTGCCGCTCGCGCTCGCCGCGGGCGCCGGGTCGGAGGCGCGCCAGGCGATCGGCTGGGTGGTGGTGGGTGGCCTGTCGGTGGGCACGCTGTTCACCCTGTTCGTCATTCCGACGGCCTACACGCTGCTCACACGCGACGCGCAATCGGCACAGGCGCGGCCCGCCGCGGGCGGGGCAATGAAAACGGGGGAGGCATGAGCGAAGCATTGTTCAAAGACGACACCGCACTCGTCACCGGCGCGTCGAACGGCATCGGGCGCGGCATCGCCGAGGCGCTCGCGCGCGAGGGCGTGCGCGTGCTGCGCGCGGACCTGAAGGGCTCGGACCTGGACGTCGATCTGTCGCGGCCGGGGGAGGCCAGGCGCCTTGCGGCCGAGGCGATCGCGAAGCTCGGTAAGGTGTCGATCTTCGTGCACAGCGCAAGCCCTCGGCGCCGGGAGGAGGACACCGCGCTCGAGGTGAGCGAGGAGACCTGGCGCGCGATGCAGGAAGTGAACCTTAATGCGGGTTTTCTCCTCGGGCAGGCGCTCGGACGCCACATGCGCGAGCACAAGATTCGCGGGCGCATGCTCTACATCACGTCGCTGCATGCGTACGCGCCTCGCAACCTGCCGCATTACAGCGCAGCGAAAGCCGGGCAGACGATGCTGGTGCGCGAATTCGCACGCGCGCTCGGTCCCGACGGCATCCGCGTGAACGCCATCGCGCCGGGCGCGATCCCGGGCGGCGGCTTCGACGCCGCGAAGAACCCGGGACTGCTCGCCACCATTCCAATGGGGCGCTTCGGCACGCCGGCCGACATCGCGCAGATGGCGCTCGCCGTGCTCTCGGAGCGCTTCGGCGCCTACGTCACCGGCGCGACGATCGCCGTCGACGGCGGCATCGCGCAGCACAACTGGATCGAGCGGCGCTGATGGCGCGCTCTCGGTACCACATCCGCCAGGCCGACGTCACGCCGTACTCGCCGGCGAATCACACCGGGACCAAGAACTTCCGCCTCATCGGCCGCGAGACGGTGGGCGCGAAGCAGGTCGAGATGCTGATCGGCGAAGTGGAGCGCGGCCAGGGCGCGCTGCCGCACGCGCATCCCGGCATCGAGCAGGTGTGCTATCTGCTGGAAGGCGCGGCGCAGGTC
>JAOUGZ010000533.1 GCA_029865405.1 Betaproteobacteria bacterium | reverse complement strand
CGGCGAACTGCAGAGGCTTGGGCGAGGACAGCACCGACACCTCCAGCGCGCAGCGCACCCACTCCGCGGCCGCGAGCGGCGAAAAGCGCGGATCGCGCAGCGCCGCGCCCACCGCGTTCTCGGCCACGTCCACGCCGAGGCTGCGCGTCGGCGCGAGGCTGCCGATGCAGCCGCGCAGGCGCCCGTCGAGGTGCAGCGAAACGAAGCTCGCGCCGGGCCGCGCGAGCCAGGGCGCGACGTCGGTGCGCGGCGGCGTCGGGGCGAGGCCGAGCTTGTGCCCGATCGAGCCGCGCGCGATACCGAGCAGCGTATCGCCGGTCTCCTGCAGCGGCGCGCGCTCGCCTTCGTAGAGCGCGAACGACGAGTAGCCCACCACGCGGTCCTTGCCGCCGGCGGTATCGCCCGAGTTGTTGGCGCCCAGGAGGCGAATCGAGAGGCCGTGCGCGCGCGCCGCGGCCAGGAAGCCGTTCAGCGGCGTCGCGCCGCAGGCTTCCTCATGGTTGACGTCGGTGTCGAACGAGGCGATGCGCGCGAGCGTCGCCTGGTCGATCGCGCGCGCCTCCTCATAGGGGTGATAGTGCGAGAGGTCGGTCGAGATCACGAACAGCGTCTCGGGCCCGCCCCAGAGCCGCTCGATCACCTCGCGCACCTCCTGCGGCTTCGCGTCGCCCACCGCGAGCGGCACGAGGGCGAACTCGCCCAGCATCTTCTGCAGGAACGGCAGCTGCACTTCGAGCGAATGCTCCATGGCGTGCGCCGCGGGACTGGTCACGACCTGGCGCATGGCGGCGAGCGCCTGCACGGCTTCGGCGTCCACCGGCACGCGCCCGAGGGGCGTCTCGAACGCCTCGACCCCGGGCAGCGCCAGCCCGCGCACCGGCACGCGGTGCACCGGGCCGAGCAGCACCACGCGCTTGACGATGCCGCGCGCCGCGCCCAGCTCGTCGTAGGCGCGCGCCGCCACCGGGCCGGAGTAGATGTAGCCTGCGTGCGGCACGATGAGCGCCTTGGGATGGCCGAAGCGCGGCGCGAGGGTCTCCACCCCGTCCAGCAGTTCGGCGAGTTCCCGCTGCAGCTCACGCGCATCGCGCGGGTAGAACATGCCCGCCACGGCGGCGGGACGGATCTGGCTCACAGCGCCTCCATTACCCGTTCGAGGGCGTGGATCACCGATTGGCGGCGCACGCTTTCCCGGTCGCCGTCGAAGCGCTTCGTCTCACTGCGGATCTTACTCCCGTGCGCCCAGGCGAAGCACACCATTCCCACCGGCTTGTCCTTCGTGCCGCCGGTCGGCCCGGCGACGCCGGTAATGGCGAGCGCCACCTGCGCCCCGGCGCGCTTTTGCGCGCCGGCGGCCATCTCGCGCGCCACCGCTTCGCTCACCGCACCCTGCGCGCGGAGCGTTTTCGCGGCGACGCCGAGGTCCTCCTGCTTGGCGGCGTTCGAGTAGGTGACGTAGCCGCGCTCGAACCAGTCGGAGCTCCCCGGGACGGCGGTGAGCGCCATCGCCACCCAGCCGCCGGTGCACGATTCCGCGGTGGCGAGCCTGAGGCCCTTCGCCTTGAGCGCCGCCGCCACCTTTTGCGCGAGCTCGTTCACGCGAAGACGAACCGCTTGGCCAGCGCCAGCACCAGCAGCGTGTAGCCGGCGGCGAGGATGTCGTCGAACATCACGCCGAAGCCGCCCTTCATGCGCCGCTCGAGCTGGCGGATCGGCGGCGGCTTCACTACGTCGAACGCGCGAAAGAGGAAGAACGCCGCCGCCTGCCAGGCCGGTTCCTGCGGCGCGAGGGCCAGCACCAGCAGGAAGGCGACGACCTCGTCCCAGCACATGCCGCCATGGTCGGCGATGCCGAGGTGACGGCCGGTGATGTCGCAGGCCCAGACGCCGACGGCAAAGAGAAAGGCGAGGAGCGCAAACAGCGCCCAGGGCGCATAGGCCGGCCCGACCAGCCACCAGACCGGAAACGCGACCAGCGTGCCCGCGGTGCCCGGCGCAAAGGGCGAGAGCCCGGCGCCGAAGCCGAAGGCGATGAAGTGCGCCGGGTGGGTGAAGACGAAGCGCGCCTTGGGGCGAAAAACGATCATGCGAAGTGATCGTATCCGGGCATGACGACCATCGGCGTGCCCCGGGCGTCGAGCAGCTCGAGGCGCATCGCGCCCGCCTGGATCGCACCGACGCGGGTCAGGGCGACGCCGAGCGCAGGCGCAAGCGCCTCGACGCGCGCGCGCGCCGCCGGCGGCGCGGTGAACGCGAGCTCGTAATCGTCGCCGCCCGCGAGCACGCAGCGCTGCTCGAGCGCAACCTCGCGCACCGGGAACTTCGGCAGCTCGGCGTAACGCACCACGGCGCCCACGCCGGAGCGCTCGAGGATGTGGCCAAGGTCCTGCGCGAAACCGTCGGAGATGTCGATCGCGGCGCTGGCCAGCCCGCGCAGCCGCTCGCCGAGCGCGACGCGCGGCTCGGGCTCGTGCAGGCGCCTGGCCGCGCGCGCGTTCTCCGGATGCTCGAGGGCGAACGCCGCGGCGCCGAGCTCACCCGACACCCAGATGTCGTCGCCGGGCTTTGCGCCGTCGCGGCGAAGCGCCGTGCCCGCCGGCACTTCGCCGAGGATGGTCACGCACAGGGCGAGCGGCCCGCGCGTGGTGTCGCCGCCCACCAGGTCCACCTTGAAGCGCGCGGCGAGCGCGTAGAAGCCCTCGGCGAACGCGGCGAGCCAGCCCTCGTCGGCCGAGGGCAGCGCCAGGGCGAGCGTCGCCCAGCGCGGCGAGGCGCCCATCGCCGCCATGTCCGAGAGGTTCACCGCCAGCGCCTTGTGGCCGAGCGCGCGCGGCGCGGCGCGCGCGGCGAAATGGCGCCCTTCGAGCAGCAGATCGGTGGACACGGCGAGCTCGCAGCCCGCGGCGGGCTGGAGGAGCGCCG
>JAOUGZ010000532.1 GCA_029865405.1 Betaproteobacteria bacterium | reverse complement strand
AGCCAGTGTTCCTTGCCGGCGACGCGCACCACGGGCGTGATGCCGATGGCGAGGGCGGCGGAGGCGATCTGGGCGGCCGTGTCGGTGCCCATTGAATTGTGCTCGCAGTCGATGAACATCCAGTCGAAGCCCGCGGTCTTCAGGATCTGCCCGACGTCGACGGTGCGCGCCTGGCGCAGTCCGAGGCCGATGGCGAGCTTGCCGGCGCGCAGCTGGCGCAGGGCGTGGTTGGGGACGGTGCTCACACGATTCTCCTTCCGGATCGGGATGCGGCGAATATAGCGCCGAAACATCGCCGGAGGCGGGCCATGTGAAAATGCGGGCTCGCCCCCAATACTCCTTGAGGAGAACCCAGATGGCCAAAGGCTACGCGATTACCACCTACCGTTCGATAAGCAATCCGGATGCCCTCGCGGCGTACGCGAAACTCGCGGGACCGGCGATTCAGGCCGCCGGCGGAAAGTTTCTGGTGCGCGGCGTGCCCGTAAAGACGTACGAGGCGGGAGTGAAGGAGCGTACTGTCGTGATTGAGTTTCCGAGCCTGAAGCAGGCGATGGCCGCCTACGACAGCCCGGCCTACGCCAAGGCGCTCGAGGCTCTGGGCAAGAACGCCGCGGTGCGGGACATGCGCATCGTCGAAGGCGTGGCCTGAGCACTCGCTAGACGCACCTTGCCGCAGCCGCGCCGCGCGCTGAGCCTGGGCGTCATCGCGCTCACGCTCGCGCTCGCCTACGGCGTCTGGTACTCCTACAGCGTCGTGCTGGTCGCGCTGCTGCACGAGTTCGGCTGGAGCCGCTCGGTGCTCGCCGGCGCGTTCTCCGTCTTCACACTGGTGCACGGCGCCGTCAACCCCGTGGTCGGCGCGCTGTGCGATCGGCTGCGCCCGCTGCGGCTGATGGCGGCGGGCGGCGTCGCCCTCGGCCTCGCGCTCTGGGCAAACAGCTACATCGCCGCGCCCTGGCATCTGTATCTCAGCTTCGGCGTCGTCACCGCGATCGCCGTGGCGGCGGCAGGCTGGGTGCCGGCGCTGGTGCAGGTGCAGCGCGATTTCCAGGACAAGCTCGGCCTCGCGCTCGGCATCGTCAGCTCGGGCGTGGGGGTCGGCATGCTGCTGGTGGTGCCGCTCACGCAGCTGCTCATCGACGCCTACGGCTGGCGCGTGGCGTTCCGCGTGCTCGGCGTGATCTGCGTGCTGTGGATCGTGCCCTCGTCACTCCTTCTCCTGCGACTGCCGCCGGCGCCCAGGCCCGCGCCGCCCCCCGCGGCCACGCCGTCCAGGACCTTCTCGAACGCCACGCTGGGCGAAGCAATGCGCGGCGCGCCCTTCTGGCTGATGATGGCGGCGTTCTTCTTCGGCAACATCTGCTCGCAGACGCTGCATGTGCACCAGGTGGCCTATCTCGTCGACCAGGGCGTGGCCGCGATCGTCGCCGCTTCGGTGGTCGGCGTGATCGGCGCATCGAGCATCGTCGGCAAGACCGGCGGCGGCTGGCTCTCGGATCGCGTGCAGCGCGAGTATGTCTACGTAGCCGGCATCGTCGTCATGTTGGGCGCGGTCGTGGCGCTGGTGGCGCTGGCCGGCGCACCCACGCCGTGGGCCATTTACCTCTACGCCGTGCTGCTCGGCGTGGGCTACTCGGTCACCGCCTCGCTCACGCCGGCAATGGTGAGCGATCGCTTCGGCGGCCCGCACTTCGGCAGCATCGTCGGCGTCGGCTTGATGGGCGCAGCGGTGGGTAGCGCCCTGGGGCCGTGGATGGCCGGGTTCCTGTTCGACCGCACCGGCAGCTACATGCTCGCCTTTGCCATCGCCGCCGGTTGCGGCATCGCCGCGGGCGCCGCGGTCTGGCGCGCGCGTACGCTGCGCGTGCACGCCGCCGCATGAGTCCATCCGGAGCGAAATTCTCCGCCTGTCGCCGATGGCGCACGCTGTTGTGGCGCCGCTGGGACGCGGCCAAGCCCGTCGCCAACTTCCTCATGCTCAATCCGAGCACCGCGGACGAGTCGGTTCTGGACCCCACCTGCGCGCGGGCGCGCGGCTATGCAGAACGCTGGGGCTACGGCGCGTTGCTGGTGACGAACGTTTTTGCCTGGCGCGCCACGGATCCCGGCGAGATGCAGGCCGCTCGCAATCCGGTGGGCAGGGGAAACGATGCGGCGATCCTGCGCGCGGCGCGCCAGGCGCAGCTCGTCGTCTGCGCCTGGGGAAACCACGGCCGGCACCTGGCGCGCTCGAGCGCCGTGCTGCGCCTCCTGCGGGACGCCGGGATCGCACTGCACGTACTGCGCCTCAATGGCAGCGGCGAACCCGCGCATCCGCTCTACCTGTCCGCCGCGCTTCGCCCGCAGGCCTGGCGTTAGCTCTTCAGCAGCGCGTCCAGGTGCTCGATGTCGTTGATCACGCGCCACTCGCGCGCGCCGGCGGCTTTCACGCGCTTGTGCCAGTCCTCCAGCCGCCCCAGGTAGCGCCGCGGGTCGATGTTGTCGGTCTTCAGCTTGACCACGTTCACCGCCACCACGCGGATGTCCTTCAGGTCGATGGGGAAGCTGCGCACCGTGGCCTTGTCCAGTTCTTCCTGCATGTCGGAGAAGATGAGAATGGTCTTCTTGCCTGCCCCGGTTTCATTGAGGAACTCGGCTCCCTGGATCAGGCCGCCGGTGATGTCGGTGTTGACGCTGCCCCGCGCCGAACTGGTGAAAGCCTCGACCTGAGTCTTCATAACGCGTTTTTGCGCGTTGGCCTGCGAGGGCCGGTTGTCGAACGTGGCCTTGGCAATGATGTCCTTTTCGCTGAAGCTACGGCTGCGCACCCGCGCCACGGCGAGCGAGTCCCCGGGCTGCAGGCTGCCGAGCAGGTAGTTGACGATGAGCTGCGCCTTGCCGATTTCCTCGGCGTAGGTGCCCGAGGTGTCCACCAGCAGGTACA
>JAOUGZ010000531.1 GCA_029865405.1 Betaproteobacteria bacterium | reverse complement strand
CAGACGTCCATGTTGGGTATGAGCCGCAGGCTGGCCGCGTGTTCCACCGGCTGGTGCGTGGGACCGTCCTCGCCCAGCCCGATCGAATCGTGCGTGAACACGTAAATCACGCGCTGGCGCATCAGCGCCGCCATGCGCAGCGCGTTGCGCGCGTAGTCCGAGAATACGAGGAACGTGCCGCCGTAGGGAATGAAGCCGCCGTGCAGCGCAACGCCGTTCATCACCGCGCACATGCCGAACTCGCGCACGCCGTAGAACAGGTAGTTGCCGCCCGCCTCGCGCGTGATGACCTTCGAGGCCTTGCCCATGGTCAGGTTCGAGCCGGTGAGATCCGCCGAGCCCCCCAGCAGCTCCGGCAACTCCGGCAGCAGCGTCTCGAGCACGTTCTGCGATGCCTTGCGCGTGGCGAGGGTCTCCGCCTTGGCATGCGCGTCGGCGATCAGCCGGCCCACGCGCTGCTCGAAGTCCGCGGGCAGCTCGCCGGCCAGGCGCCGGCGGAACTCCGCCGCATCGGCAGGATACTGCGTCGTGTACTGCTCGAAGCGCTTCGACCACTTGCGCTCGGCGCGCTTGCCCGCGGCGCGCGCATCCCAGCCGGCGTAGACCGGCTGCGGGATCTCGAATGGCGGGTGAGGCCAGCCGATGGCGGCGCGCGTCGCGGCCACTTCCTCGGCGCCGAGCGGCGCACCGTGCGCGGCGCCGGTATTCGCCTTCTTCGGCGCGCCCTTCGCGATCACGGTCTTGGCGCAGATGAGCGTCGGCCGCGAGGTCTCGCGCTTTGCCTTCCTCAGCGCGCGGTGCACCGCCTCGACGTCGTGGCCGTCGACGCCGGGGATCACGTGCCAGCCGTAGCCGGCAAAGCGCTTGGGCACGTCATCGGTGTACCAGTGCGCGATGTGGCCCTTCTCCGAATCGATGGAGATGCCGTTGTCATCGTAAACCGCGATCAGCTTGCCGAGGCCGAGCGTGCCGGCGAGCGAGCAGGCCTCGTGCGAAACGCCCTCCATCATGCAGCCGTCGCCGAGGAACACGTAGGTGTTGTGGTCGACGAGCTCGAGCCCGGGCCGGTTGAACTGCGCGGCGAGGAGCTTCTCGGCGAGCGCCATGCCGACGGCGTTGGCGACGCCCTGGCCGAGCGGCCCCGTGGTGGTCTCCACGCCCGGCGTGAGACCGTGCTCGGGATGGCCGGGGGTTTTCGAGCCGAGCTGGCGGAAGCGCTTGAGCTCCGCCATCGGCAGGTCGTAGCCGGTGAGATGCAGCAGCGCGTAGAGCAGAATCGAGCCGTGGCCGTTGGACACGACGAAGCGGTCGCGGTTGGGCCAGGCGGGATTGGCCGGATTGTGGCGCAGGTGGCGGTGCCACAGGGCCAGCGCGATCTCCGCCATGCCCATCGGCATGCCGGGATGGCCCGACTTCGCGGCTTCCACGGCGTCCATCGCCAGCGCGCGCAGCGCATTGGCGAGTTCCGTTTCCGTTGCAAGGGAGGCGGCCATGGACTGGGAAGGCCCGAATTATCTCGGAAACGCGTCGCGCGCGAAAGGCGCGGTTCGCGTTTCAGGCGTAGCGCGCCGCCATCTTGTCGAGCGCGACGGGCTTGATGCGCGGCGCCTGCCCGGCGCTGCCGAAGGCCTCGAAGCGCTGCTTGCACAGGCTGCGTGCCGCCGCAGTCGCGTCCTTGAGGAATTTTCGCGGATCGAACTCGGCGGGATCCTTCGCCATCGCGCGGCGCATCGCGCCGGTCATCGCGAGGCGGATGTCGGTGTCGATGTTCACCTTGCGCACGCCGTGGCGGATGCCCTCGACGATCGCCTCGACCGGCACGCCGTAGGTCTCCTTGATGGCGCCGCCATGCTCGCGGATCACCTGCAGCCACTCCTGCGGCACGGAGGACGAGCCGTGCATGACGAGGTGCGTGTCGGGAATCCGCGCGTGGATCTCCTTCACGCGGTCGATCGCCAGCACTTCGCCCGTGGGCTGCTTGGTGAACTTGTAGGCGCCGTGGGACGTGCCGATCGCCACCGCGAGCGCGTCCACGCCCGTGCGCTCGACGAAATCGGCAGCCTGCGCCGGGTCGGTGAGCAGCTGCTCGCGCGACAGCTTGCCCGCAGCGCCCACCCCGTCCTCCTCGCCCGCTTCGCCGGTCTCGAGCGAGCCGAGGCAGCCGAGCTCGCCTTCGACCGAGACGCCCACCGCGTGCGCCATCTCGACGACCTTGCGCGTGACCGCCACGTTGTAGTCATAGCTCGCGGGGGTCTTCATGTCTTCCTTGAGCGAGCCGTCCATCATCACGCTGGAGAACCCGGAGCGGATGGAGCCCTGGCACACCGCGGGGCTCGCGCCGTGGTCCTGATGCATGACCACCGGGATCTCGGGATAGGTCTCGAGCGCGCCCTCCACCAGGCGGCGCAGGAACGCTTCGCCCGCGTATTTGCGCGCGCCGGCGGAGGCCTGCAGGATCACCGGGCTCGAAGTCTCTTCGGCCGCCTGCATGATCGCCTGGATCTGCTCCAGGTTGTTGACGTTGAACGCCGGCACGCCATAGCCGTGCTCGGCGGCATGATCCAGCAGTTGCCTCAGCGACACGAGCGCCATGCGTTTCTCCCTAGCCTTTCTCGCGCGCAAGCTGGCGCCGCTCCATCAGCCGCCAGATCATCGGCGTGAAGATGAGCTGCATGGCGAGTTCCATCTTGCCGCCCGGCGCGACGATGGTATTGGGGCGCGACATGAACGAGTCGTGCAGCATCGTCAGCAAATAGGGAAAATCGATCCCGCGCGGATCGGCGAAGCGGATGACGACGAAGCTTTCGCCGGCGCTCGGGATGTCGCGCGCGATGAACGGATTGGAGGTGTCCACCACCGGCACACGCTGGAAATTGATGTGCGTGCGCCCGAACTGAGGCGTGATGTAGTGCACGTAGTCGGGCATGCGC
>JAOUGZ010000530.1 GCA_029865405.1 Betaproteobacteria bacterium | reverse complement strand
CCTCAACCAGCCTGTCCGCGGCCCGGAGTTCCGCGAGCCGTCCCCGCAACTCCACCTTGATTTCCTCGATCGCGGCCAGCAACCGCTCGCGCGGCGTCACGTAATGGGTGGACGGGAACACGGTCAGGCGCGGGACCTTGCGCAGCACTTCGCCGGTCAGCGGGTCGAAGTACGCGAGCGACTCGACCTCCTCGTCGAAGAACTGCACGCGCACGGCCTCACGCTCGGACTCGGCCGGGAAGATGTCGACCACGTCGCCACGGACGCGAAACGTGCCCGCGCGCAGGTCCACTTCATTGCGCGTGTACTGCATGTCGGCGAGGCGGCGCAGCAGCTGCCGGTGGTCCATCCGCTCGCCGCGCACCAGGTGCAGCACCATCTTGAGGTAGGCCTCCGGATCGCCGAGGCCGTAGATCGCGGACACGGTCGCGACGATGATCGAGTCCGGCCGCTCGAGCAGCGCCTTGGTGGCCGAGAGACGCATCTGCTCTATGTGCTCGTTGATCGAGGCATCCTTCTCGATATAGGTGTCGGAAGACGGCACGTAGGCTTCGGGCTGGTAATAGTCGTAGTACGAAACGAAGTACTCCACCGAGTTCTGCGGGAAGTACTCCTTGAACTCGCCATAGAGCTGCGCCGCCAGAGTCTTGTTGTGCGCGAGCACGAGCGTCGGCCGCTGGATCTTCTGGATCACGTTGGCGATCGTGAAGGTCTTTCCGGAGCCGGTGACCCCGAGCAGCGTCTGGTGCGCCAGGCCCGATTCGATTCCGCCCAGGAGCGCAGCGATGGCGGCCGGCTGGTCGCCTGCCGGGGCATAGTCGGCCTGGAGGTGGAAAGGCTTCGGCTCGTTCATCTCAAGCTGCATTGCATCGCAAGATCGCTTCCCGTACCTTAGCCGGGTTTTCCGCCATACGGTACTTCCTCGTGAGTATCCGCCTCGCTGAGCGCATCCACCGCATCAAGCCTTCGGCGACTCTTGCCGTCACAGCCCGCGCCGCGCAGCTGCGCGCCGAGGGCAAGGACATCATTGCGCTCGGGGCCGGCGAGCCTGACTTCGACACGCCGGCGCACATCGCCGATGCGGGCGTTGCCGCGATCCGCGAGGGCCACACCCGCTATACGGCCATCGAGGGCACGAACGAGCTGCGCGACGCCATCATCGGCAAGTACCGGCGTGACAACGGCCTCGAATACCGGCGCTCGCAAATCCTGGTTTCGTCGGGCGCGAAGCAGGTGGTGTTCAACCTCTGCTGCGCCCTGCTCGGTCCGGGCGACGAGGCCATCATCCCCGCGCCCTACTGGGTGTCGTACCCCGATATGGTGCTGGTCGCGGACGGGACTCCGGTGCCCGTGTTCGCGGGCGCGGACCAGCGCTACAAGATCACGCCCGCGCAGCTTGAAGCGGCGATCACGCCGCGCACGCGGCTCTTCATCCTCAACAGCCCCTGCAACCCGACCGGCGCCGCCTATTCGCATGCTGAACTTCAGGCCCTTGGCGCCGTGCTCGCGAAGCATCCCGGTATCGTCATCGGCACCGATGACATGTACGAACACATCTGGTGGGGACCGGAGCCGTTCACGAGCTTTGCGACCGCCAATCCCTCACTCTACGACCGCACCGTCACGATCAACGGCTGCTCAAAGAGTTACGCGATGACCGGCTGGCGCATCGGATTCTGTGGCGGGCCCCAGGACCTGATCGCGGCCATGGCGATGATCCAGGGCCAGAGCACGTCGAATGCATCGTCCATTTCGCAGCGGGCGGCAACCGTGGCACTCAACTCGTCGCAGGATTGCGTAGCCGAGATGAACCGTGCCTACCGGGCGCGGCACGACCTGCTGGTCGAAGGTCTGAATTCCCTGCCGGGCGTCTCCTGCCTTCCCGGCTGGGGCACGTTCTATGCGTTTGCGGACGTCGCGGGCGCGATGCGGATGGTGGGCGCCGCGAACGACAATGCCTTCGCCGAGTTCCTGATCGTCGAGGCGGGCGTCGCCGTCGTGCCGGGCGAGGGCTTCGGGGCGCCCGGGCATATCCGGCTGTCGTTCGCCGCCTCCACCGAGACGCTGAAAGACGCGCTCGGGCGCATGCAGCGGGCGCTGTCGGGCGCGGTTGCGCGCAAGCGCGCCTGACACGCGGCCAGCGCCGCAGATTCCCGCCGGTTTGTTGACTTGAGCGCGGCCTTGGCCGACAATCCCGCGCCCTCAAAAGCCGCTTCCCCGATAGCTCAGTTGGTAGAGCAACGGACTGTTAATCCGTGGGTCGTTGGTTCGAGTCCAACTCGGGGAGCCAATTCCCTCTCTTGATTGAACGCTGGCGCTCGAGTCAGCGCGCGGTTTGGCGCGCCCTGCCGCCCAGCGCCAGCGCGTTGCCTGCTACGAGCACAGCCAAGCCTGCGAACGAAGCGAGGCTCCAGCGATAGCCCTCGAACAGGGTGGAGACCGCGAGCGCCACGACCGGGAACAGCACGCTCGTGTAGGACGCGCGCGAGGGACCGATGCGCTTGATGAGCATCAGGTACAGGCCGAACGCCAGCGATGTCCCGGCCAGGGACAGGTAGAGCAACGAGACGATATACGGCCACGAAGGGTCGAAATCCACCGGCGTGCCGCGGATCACCGCGATCAGAGCGAGACCCACCGTGCCGTAGGCCATGCCGTAGGCGTTGGCCGTGACGACCGGCATGCCGCTCTGCGTATTGCGCATGGCGGCCATGTTCCCGAGCGAGGCCAGGTAGGTGGCGCCGAGCGCCAGCAGTGCGCCATGAACCACCGTGCGATCGCCCATCGCAGCCTGCAACTCCGGCAGGAACAGCAGTGCGACCCCGAGCGCGCCCGTGGCCGCGGCAAGCAGTACGCGCGCTTCGACCGGGACGCCGAAGAACAGCCGCGCATTGATCAGGTTCAGCAGGATGATCGAGGTGAACAGCACCG
>JAOUGZ010000529.1 GCA_029865405.1 Betaproteobacteria bacterium | reverse complement strand
CAGCGCCCCCTGCGCCCTGGCGAACGCGTACGGCACCAGGCGCGTCGCGGATTCGCCGGCCGCGTCCATCACCAAACGGTCTCGGACCGGTACGAAGCCTTGGGCGGCGGCGCCTTGCGCTCCGGCGGCACCGGATTCGCGGACGGCGGCGACCCTTCGCCCGGCTGGTCCGGACTCGCCGGCAACCGCGGCGCCTCGTAGTCCGGCATGACCGGGTGCGCCGGCATCTGCGTCTTTTCCTGCTCGCCGAGCATCTGCCGGTAGCGCTCGGCGGTCGCGCCCCTGTAGGACATGCCGTCGCGCAAGACGACCGGGCGCAGGAACACCATGAGATTGGTCTTGGACTGCTTGCGCGTCTCGTAGCGGAACAGCAGGCCGAGAATCGGGATGTCGCCGAGCAACGGCACCTTCTCCATCCCGGTGCTCACGCTGTCCTGGATCAGGCCGCCGAGGGCGACGATCTGGCCGTCGTCCACCAGCACCATCGACTCGATGGCGCGTTTGTCGGTGATCACCCCGGCGGCGTTGGTCCGGTCGCGGACGCTGGATATCTCCTGATAGATCTGCAGCCGCACCGCGCCGCCTTCCGAGATCTGCGGCTTCACGCGCAGCGTCAGGCCCACGTCGCGCCGCTCGATGGTCTGGAACGGCGTCGCCGTCGTCGCGCTGCCCGTCTGCGCGTACTGTCCGGTGATGAACGGCACGTTCTGGCCGATGACGATGCGCGCCTCCTCGTTGTCGAGGGTGAGGAGGTTGGGCGTGGACAGGATGTTCGCGTTGGCGTCCGTCTCCAGCGCACGCGCCAGCGCCGACAGGTTCGTCACCGTGCCGATCCCCGGGATCGTGACCTGCCCCTTGACCACGCCGATGTTGAGGCCGGGGCCCAGCGCGCCCAGATTGACCGCCGCGTCGATGATATTGGCGCCGGCGCCGGTGCCGCCGAAGTTCGTGCCGCCGATCACGCGGCTCTGATTCGAGCTGAGATCGCCCAGCGATTGCCACTGGATGCCGAACTCGGCGGCGCGGTCGGCGGTGATCTCCACGATCAGCGCTTCCACGTACACCTGCGCGCGCCGCACGTCGAGCTTCTCGATGATGGCCTTGATGTGCGCAAATATCGCGTCGGGCGCCGAGATCAGCAGCGAGTTGGAGGCCGGGTCGGCCTGCACCATGCCGCCGCCTTGGGCGGCGGGTTGCGCCGCGCCCGCCGCGGCGCCCGCGGCCGCCACGGGCGCCGGCGCCGCCACGGCGCCCGCCTCCCCCGAGAGCACGCCGCGCAGCGTCTGCGCGACGCGCGTGGCTTCGGCGTTCTTCAGGTACACGACGTGCACGTTGGCGGCCGTACCGGTCTGCACGTCCAGCTGCTGCACCATCGCCTGCACCTGCGCGACGCGCGCGGGGTTCTCGGAGCGCACGACGATGCTGTTGGTGCGCGCATCCGCGGCAACGTAGACACGCGTGGAGGGGTCGACCGCGCCCGCCTGGCCGGCGGTGGCGACGAGGCCGTCGGACAGCACCCGTCCCAGGGTCTGCACCACGTCCGCCGCAGCCGCGTGGCGCAGCGGAATGACGAGCGCCTCGCCGCCGCCGGGGAGGTCGATCGCCTCGATGATGCGCTCGATGCGGCGCAGGTTCTCGCCATAGTCGGTGATCACCAGGGAGTTGTTGCCGGGAAACGCCGCGATCGTGTTGTTCGGACTGATGATCGGCCGCAGCACGGGCATCAGCTGGTTCGCGGACGTGTACTTCAGCGTGTACACCTGGGTTTGCAGCCGATCGCCCCCCGCCACGCCGCGCGCCGGGGCGACGCCGGCGTGCAACTTGGCGTCGGCCTCGGGCAGCAACTTCGTCACCCCGCCGCTTTCGACGGCGGTAAAGCCCTGCAGCCGCAGCGCCGACAGGAAGATGCCGTAGACCGCCGAGGCCGGCACCGCCCGTGCCGACACGATGTTGACCGTGCCCTTCACTCGCGGGTCGATGAGGAAGTTGCGGTTGGTGATCTTGCCGATGGCGGCCGCCACCGACTCGATGTCGGCATTGACGAAATTCAGCGTCACCGGCTCGTCCGCCGGCAGCGCGCCCGGCGCGTACAGGCACGCCGCGGCCAGCAGGGCGAGCGCGAGCCTGCGCATCACCTGCGGACCGGCGGGCGCGCGACGGGCGGCGGCGCCGCGAGCGCGGTGCGGCGTTCCAGGTCGACGCGGTGCGGCATTCCGCCGCGCAGGAGGATCACGTGATCCGGGTACACCTCGCGCAGCACGAGACCTTCGGCGATCGACTCGCCCGCCGCCACCATTGCCGGCCTGCCGCCTTGCATTGCGAGAATCGCGCGGCCGGCATCCGGACGGCGATCGGAAAAAACGCCCACCAGCGTGATCCCCGCGCCCGCGTCCGCGGCCGGCTGCGCGGCGCCTTGCGCGACGCCGAACAGATGCTGCTGCGCGACTGCGGGACGGGCCGGCGCGTCGAACGGCTCCTGCACCTTGGTGGCGGCGGCGGCGCGCGGCGTGAAGGCCGCCCAGGTCCAGTGCGCAAGGGTGATGGCGAGCGCTGCAACGAGCGCGATCTCGAGCACAGCGATCCCGGCCTCATGCAGAATCCAGTGCTTCAAGCGGTGCGTCCCCTTGGCGGCATGGCGGAGGAATAATGGGCGTCGGTCTCAATGTATAGTACACCGTCCGATTCTCCTGGGTGCCCGCAAGCGATGCGCAGTGCATGCCCCGCAAGTTCGGTCCGATTGCCGGCGCGGACGGGTTCCGGCGCGCGCGGATTCACGCTCATCGAGATCATGGTCGTCGTGGTGATCATGGCGATCCTGGCGGCGCTGATCGTGCCGCGGGTGATGAGCCGCCCGGACGAAGCGCGTGTCGTCGCTGCACAACAGGACATCCGCACCATCGTGCAGGCGCTGAAGCTCTACCGCCTGGACAATGGAG
>JAOUGZ010000062.1 GCA_029865405.1 Betaproteobacteria bacterium | reverse complement strand
GGGCCCGCTGCAAGCCTGGATGCTGCACCGCGCCTACGGCATGCAGACGCAGGCGCAGAACATGTTCCAGCGCAGCCAGTTCTACTTCTCCAGCTTCTTCAACCAGCTCGGGGTCAAGCTCCGCGGCGAAATGTTCTTCGGCGCGGCGACCCCTGGGCAGTTCCCGATGGGGGGCGGCAATGCCTGACGTGAGCTGGGAGACGCGCCTCGATCGCGTGCGCATGGAGGTTCCGCAGTGCCCGCGCGAGCTGATGGTGAGCGAGATCATCAGGGTCGCCCGCGACTTCTGCCAGCACTCGCGCGCCTATCAATTCGAGGTCACCGACGAGTCGATCCTCCAGCTGGTCAGCGACTACGACATCGAAGTGCCGAGCGCCCAGGTGCAGCCGATTTCGGTCGAGTACCTGAGCGTGGACGGCGTGGAAAGCGAGTTCAAGGATCTGAGTTGGATCCAGCAATTCATCGGGAACAACTGGCGCGAGCGCAGCGCCGACGACTTTCGCTTCTTCACGCAGATCCAGCCGCTCGCGATCACCTTCCCCTGCGTGCCTACGGTCAATGGCACAGTGGGCGGGCTGCACTATCGCGTCAGCCTCAAGCCAAAGCTGGACTCGACCACCATCGACGAAACCTTCATGGAGGAGTGGCAAGAGGCGCTGGAAGTGGGCACCAAAGCGCATCTGATGGCGATGGACGGCAAGCCCTGGCACCGGCAAACGCGCTCGGTGTTCCTGATGGGCATGTACCGCGCCGAGCGCTCGCGCGCGCGGTTGCGCGTCAATCGCTCCTACGGCAACGCCAACCAGCGCGTGATCGCGCCTAAGTTCGCCTGATGGCCGTCGTCCCAACCCGCGTCCTGTCCTTCGATGTAAACGAATCGGACGCTTCACCGATTCAGGGCGCCGTCATCACGGCGCAGCTGAACGTCAGCGATATCTATCAGGAGGAGATCGTCGATCGTGTGATCGAGCAGGCGATCACCGACGTGAACGGGCAAGCCTCCCTCAACTTGTTCCCGAACGTGCTGGGAACGCGCAACACCGTCTACGTCATCAAGATCCGGCACCCGGTCACCAATCGGGCGATCATGAAATCGGTCATCCGCATGCCGGACACGGACGTGAACTTCGCCGACATCGTTGGAAATGCGATGGCAGACGGAGATTTCCCGTTGGTGCCCGGGATCAACCAGGTCGTCGGGCCCGGCTTCCTGTTCAAGAAGGCCGACCAGAACTATGTGGCGCGCGCCATCAACGGCACCGCGAACCAGATCAATGCCTCCGGCGCTGAAAATGAAAGCCTGACGCTGAGCTTGCCGCAGGACATTCATCCCGGCGCGAGCCCGACTTTCGCTGCCCTCACCGTAGTCGGTGTGCTCACGGCCGCGAGCATCGCGATCGCCGGGTTGACGGCAGGACGCGTGCCGTACGTGGGGCCCGCCGGCGCGCTTACCGATACGAGCAAGCTGGTCTGGGACAACACAAACAGCAGGCTCGGCATCGGCACGAGCGCGCCGACCCACGCGGTAACGCTCGTCGAGACAGATCCCGCCAAGTCCGTCGAATACCGCGTCGACTACACGCCGACCGGCACCTTCGGCATGCTCGGCCAGATCCTCCAAGACGGATCCATCCGCTTCATCCTGAGCGTAGGCGGTGGCAAGCGCTATGACTTGGGCGCCGGACCGACCTACGGCGGCACGGGTGTTTTCAGGATCAGAAACACTACAGACGCGATCACGAACCTTCAATTCGATCCGGTCACCAGCCTCACGACATTCGGCGGGGCACTGCTGGTGCCTGACGGCAGCGCTTCTGTTCCGTCGCTCGCTTTTGCTACCGGCACAAACAGCGGAATCCATGGCGGTGGAGCGAACATTTGGTTCTCAGTGGCCGGAACGGACATAGTTCGTATCTCTGATTCCAACACCGGCTTGACCATTCGTGGGGATCACCCATTCGGGTGGACTTCCGCGGCAATCACCGATCCTGTTGATCTAGTTCTTCGGCGCGACGCCGCAAACACCCTCGCGCAGCGCAATGGCACGAACGCGCAGAGGTTCAATCTATACGCGACGTTCACCGATGCCTCCAACTACTCGCGCTTTCGCATCCAGTCCGATGCGTCCAACTATATCCTTCAGGACGAGTTTGCTGGTACAGGAACGGCGCGCAATATCTATTTGGGACCTGCCGGTGCGTCGTTTCTTCAGTTCAGGACGACAAACTTAGATCGAGCACAATTTACCGCCTCTGGGCATCTGATTTGGAACACAGACAACACACTCGACATCGGCGCTTCCGGCGCCAATCGCCCGCGTTCAATCTACTGGGGAACGCAGGCTCTCGGGCCGAACGGTTCTTTCGCGGCGCCCACTTTCGCGTTCGCTTCCCAAACCGCCTTGGGCTTCCATCGGCGCGCTACCGGCTCGGTCTACTTCTACGACAACGCGGGTTCGTGGGAAATGGGCTGGGGCAACCGGGACAGCACTGCGTCGATCACGATGTCGGCATCGAACGGCTTGACGTTGGCGTCGACCGTACTTCTCGGCTGGACCTCCGGCCTGGAAACCAACGCCAAGGACACCATCCTGCAGCGCGACGCCGCCAATGTCCTCGCACTCAGGAATGCGGCGAATGGCCAGACCTTCCGCGTCTACAAGACCTTCACCGATAGCTCGAACTTCGAGCGCTTTCGTATTCAGGCCGATGCCACGCTCGGTTTTGTCGTTGGCAGCGAGTTCGCTGGCACGGGGACTCCGCAAAACATCACTTTCAGGGCTGCGTCCAATATCTCGGAATTCAACAATGGCGGTGGTGCTCAGACTGTTCGTATCTACAACACCTTCACCGATGCCAGCAACTTCGAGCGAGGCGTAGCAGCGTGGGCTTCTAACATTCTGGAGATTGGGTCCGAGATAGGCGGTACAGGCACGGCGCGTATCGTTAGGATCAAAGCTGCTGGCGCCAATAGCGTCCTCCTGAATACCAATGGCGCAGACCGTTGGAACATCAATTCTTCCGGTCATTTCATTGCTCAGACCGATAACACGCTTGACATCGGCGCCTCTGGCGCGAATCGGCCTCGCTACGCATGGCTTGCCGGCGGCCTCAACGCCCTTTCAATCGCCAGCGGCGCCGCGGCCACGGCCATGTCGCTCTACACCGGGCGGCTCGGCACTGATGCGTTCGAGCAGGCGCGCATCGGTCATGTGTCGAGCGCGGTGAATTACGTCCTCCTCACCGGGAATACGACCACCAACGCGCCCACAGTGCAGGCGGCGGGGTCCGATACCAACGTCGCGCTCGCGATGATAAGCAAGGGCACGGGCACCATTCGCTTCTTCACCGCGGCAGGCGCCTCTGAGCAGGCGCGTATCGCGCACGTCGCTAGCGCAGTGAACTATGTGCAGGTTGCAGGCGGGGCCACTGGCAACACGGTCACAATCTCGGCCGAAGGAAGCGACGCCAATGTGAGCCTGACGCTCACCCCGAAAGGCACTGGCGTGTTGCGCGGCACCGGCGCGGCGGCCGTGGTTCTCGCCGGCAAGAACGCGATCCCGATTTCCGCGGCCTCCATGGCACCGCGCCAGACGAACGGTTGTGCGTTCATCGTCACGACGACTGGCGCAGCGAATCAGCCGGACGTGCCCTACCTGGCATTCGACGGCGCCGCGAAAGAGTACGCCGGTTTCCTGATGCGCATGCCCAAGGGCTGGAACGAAGGCACGGTGACGGCCGCATTCAGCTGGCGGCGCGCTTCGGGCACCAGCGCAGCGAACGTGGTCTGGGGTATTCGTGGCGTCGCGGTATCCGACAACGAGACTCCGGTGGCTACGTTCGGTTCGGATGCCACGGTGACGGACGCGGCGAGCACCACGACGGCCAACATGAACGTATCGGGCGAGACGAGCGCGTGCACGATCGGCGGCACGCCCGCCGAGGGTGATCTGGTGTTCTTCGAAGTATTCCGGGACGGCGCAGCTGGCGGCGACACGCTCGATGCGGTCGATGCCTGGCTCACCGAAGTGACCTTATTCCTCACCACGGATGCGCCGAACGATGCTTAGAGTCCCGAAAATTGCACTGCGCAAGCTGCAGCTGGGATTCATGCGCTTGATTCCGAGCATCGGGTTCTCGGGTGCGCCGACCATCAACATCACGATCGGCGCGAGCACCGACGACTTCAACTTGTTCACGGCGGCCGGCTCACCGAGCGGGCGCGTGAATGTCGTCCTTACCATTGCGCCCGGAATCGAGCTAGGGAGCACGAGCACAGCTACAGCCGGCCTGGTTCTCGGCAGCGGTTGGAATTCCGGCTCGAAGATCCAGATCGTCAATGGCGGCACGATCATGGGTAAAGGCGGTAAGGGCGGCCAAGGCGAGGGCGCGAGCGGGTGCACGCCGATTGCCCCCGTCGCCGCGGGCGTAGGCGGCCCTGCCGTCGACGCGACCGGGCTTCCGAGTACCGGCATGCTCGACTTCTACAACAACGGCACCATCGCCGGCGCCGGAGGCGGCGGGGGATATGGTGGCGCTGGATGCTCCCCAGGAACGTTCAGCTTTGGTGGTGGCGGTGGCGGGTCGGGGCGCGGGAGAACCACTACGACGGGCGGCGCGGGCGGCGCAGCGAACGGTAGCCCGCTCAACATCCCCGGCGTCGCTGGCGGCTCTGGCACGCCGTCCGTCGCCGGCATTGGAGGCGTCGGGGGCAACCATCCAAATACCAACGACTCCGGCGGCAATGGAGGTGACTTCGCCGCCGCTGGGACCAACGGTCTGTCGAATGGCGCTCCGTATGGCTCTGGCGCTGCCGCCGGCGCAGCGACGCTGGGAGACTCGAAGATCAATTTCAAGGTAGTCGGTACTATTCTCGGTAGCAGGACTGGATAAACGAAAGGAGGAGGCTGTGAGCAAAACGATGAAGGTGCAGTTTGCGGTGGATCTGATGAACCTACAGGGCGAGCCCCTGAAGGAACGAGCTGGAATCGAGTCCGTGCGCGCCGCGATGCGCGAGGCCGGGATCGCCGATATGATGCTGGATCAAGCGATCGCGATCCTGCGCGGCTTCTGGGGCACCGGCGGCGATCCGAAGGAAACGATCCTCACTGCGCAGTCCGCGTGCATGGCGGCTCTGCAGCTGCCGGACCAGGCAATGATGGGCGCCGAACGGGTCGACCGGATGCGCCTTGCCCTCAAGCTGCTGGATAAGGAGCCTGTGGAAATCTCCGAGAAGGAAAAGGAGATCATCCTCAAGGCCATCGAGAAGGCGTACGCGTCGCCGGTCGTCTACTACCGGATCAATGAGCTTTTCAACGAGGCGGCTGTCGAACGCGACAGGCCGGCGGCGGCAGCGCAATAAGGAGAGCGCCCCATGGGACGGCAACTTTATTCGAACAACGCCAAGGGCCGGCTGAACGCCGGCATTGGCGCCGGCGATACTGCCTGCACCCTGGGCGGTGGCCAAGGGGCGCTCTTCCCGAACCCGACGAACGGCGATTGGTTCATGTTCACGTTCATCAAGGCGGACGGCAACATCGAGGTATGCAAGTGCACGGCTCGGTCCGGTGACAGCTTCACCACCATCGTGCGCGCGCAGGAGGGCACGAGCGCGCTTGTTCTGAGTTCAAACGATCGAGTCGAAGCGCGAATGACAAAGGGCTCGATGGAGTGGTGGCAGCAGCGTGGCGAGCTCGCCACCGTCACGGGCAACACGTCTTTTACGGCGCAGGACTTCCCGAGCACCAAGCGCGTGACCGCAGCCGCCGACCTGACCCTGCCTGCGGCGAGTGCCTTGGCGAACAACGATCTGATCGATGTCAAGAGCCTGACGTCTGCCCTTGTGCGGTTCCTCCCCGGGGGCGGGGATTCTATCGATGGCGGCAGCGCTGGCGCGCCGTACGTCATCCCGCCGTTTTCGCATGTGCGTTTGGTGCGCGTGAGCGCGAACGACTTCATCATCCTGTCGAAGCCACCGACCGGCAAGCAGGCGGTGCCCGTCCCAGCGATGGCGATGAACCCGCGCCAGACTTCGGGCTGCGGCGTGCTATTGACGTCGGTAGGCGCCGCCGGCCAGCCGGACGTGCCTTATCTGCCGTTCGATGGCGCGGCCAAGGAATTTGCGGGTTTCCTCATTCAGATGCCAAAGGGGTGGAATCGTGGGGCAGTCTCGGCCGCCTTCGCGTGGCGCCGTGCCTCGGGATCCGGGGCGGCGAACGTCGTCTGGGGGATCCGGGCCGTGGCCGTCTCCGACAATGACACGCCAGTGGTGAACTTCGGCAGCGATGCCACGGTCGTAGACGACGCCAAAACGACGACGGCGAACTTTTCGCTGTCTGGGGAAACCGGCCCGTGCACGATTGCTGGCTCGCCAGCAGAGGGTGACTTGGTATTTTTCGAGGTCTTCCGCGACGGCGCGCATGCGTCCGACACGCTCGATGGAGTCGATGCCTGGCTCTCGTCCGTTACGCTTTTTATCACCACAGAGGCCGCAACCGATGACTGACGGCAATGGTGAAATTCAGCGATTGGAATTCAGTGCGTTCGGGCTCACCGTGCGGCTTCCCGCAAAGCGAGCGCTCGAAATCATCACCACGGCGAGCCTGATCGTGTCTGGCGCTCTCGGCTTTGGCTTATGGCAGCACACAGTCGAAGCGAACGACGACGCGAAGAGCATCAAGAGGTCAATCGAGGACGCTAACAAAGCCACGGTCGGCGCGCTTAACTCGCGCGGGGACAGTCAGGAGCGGTTGCTGAAAGCAATCCTCATCGAGGCGCGCGAGCAGACATGCCTGCAGCGCTTCGACCCGAAGGAGCGCAAGAATCAGGAGCAGTTCTGCCGTCGGCTAGCTGGCAAGCTCGAAGGGGAGTAGGTCCATGATCACGCTGGAACAGTACTTTCGCAAGCCGCACACTCTCCAGCACGCTGCGAACGCGGCCGACGTGCTCGAGCGGCGCAATCGGCTGCGTGCCGAGTGGAGCGCCGCGACCGGAAAAGCGTGCGAGATAGACCCGGACACCGGATCGGAGATCTCGGGCAGCGCTGGCGGGGATGGTGATGGCAGCTTTCGCACGCCGGGCACGCGCACGGGCGCGCCGCTCTCTCCCCACAGGGACGCCAGGGCGGTCGACGATTACGATCCGCGCAATGAGTTCGACACGTGGCTGGATCAGTTCGACACACCAAACGGCGGCAATTCGAAGCTCGCCGAGTACGGGCTTTACCGAGAGCACCCCAGCGTGACTCCGGGCTGGTGTCACCTGACCACGCGCGCGCCGGGATCCGGCAAACGCACTTTTTATCCATAGGAGGACGCATGACCCAGTACAGCAAGCTGATTACGTCCCTAGTAGGCCTGGCGTTGATGCTTCTGCACCAGAATTTCGGTGTGGATCTGACGGGGCAGGCCGCTCCAATCGTCGACCTCATCCTCGCAGCGCTTACAGCATTCGGGGTGTACCAGGTACGCAACGCGCCCAGCGACGGTGCATCGAGCCAAGGCGGGTTCGTCCGCCTAGAGTTGCTCGCCCTCGTTGCGGCTATGTCGATGATCCTGACGCTGCCGGCATGCAAGTCTTTCACTGAGCCAGTGCACGGCGTAACCAGCACCGAGTCGAAGGCCGTCGCCGCAGCGCGCAATGCCATCGACGAGGCGAATGTGCTTCTCGCGTCGGTGAACAAGGTGATCGGCGACAACGCGGCGGCTGGCGTCTGGACCAAGGCGCAGGCGCAGGGCTGGCTCGACGAAACCAAGGCGGCCGGCAAGAAGGTGGGCGAAGCGCGCGAGCTGCTACGCGCCGGCTTGGTCGTTGACGCCCAGACCCAGGCCGAGGCGATCCGAAGGGTGATCCTGGCGATTCAGAAACGCATCGCGGCCGAAGCTCGTAAGCCGTAGCCCTTCAACCAGAACGCAAGGAGACAAATATGAACGGTGGACTCGCAAGACTGGCTGACTTCCTGATCACGGCGGCGCTCGCCGGCATCGAGCGGGAGGCGCTGGTTCACGACGTGCGTACGATGGAGTCAGAGGGCGCAACTCCGGATCAGATCACCGATGCGCTGGAGGCCAAGCGCATCGCGTCAGAAACCGAGGCGCAGGACAAGATCGACAAAGCGACCTAGTGAGCCGCATCCACGTCAATCGTTTTCTCGGTATCGCCCCCAAAATGGGCGATACCGTGCTTGACGATCGGCAGGCCGTCGAGGCCAGCAACGCGAAACTGTGGTCGCAAAAGCTGCGTCCGTTCGACGGCGATCTACCAGTGGTGCAGCTCGCGAAAAGCGGCGACATCAGAACGCTCTACCTCTACAACGGCGGCGCTGACTGGCTCGCTTGGACGCAGGACGTCAACGTCGTTCCTGGCCCCATCGCGGGCGATGCGCTCGAGAAGCTCTATTTCACGGGCACCGACACGCCGCGCGTCACAACGAATGACATTTTCGACGCTGGCACGACCGGCACCTTCCGGCCGCCCGATAGCTACATTCTCGGGATCCCGGCGCCGAACACGGCGCCCGTCGCCTCGCTCAACGGCGCGGGCGCGCTCAACGCCACCGCGACATGGGTATTCACGTTCGTGCGCAAGTTCTCTGACGGGACCGAAGAAGAGGGCCCGCCCAGCCCGGTGTCCAATAGCCTCACGCTGGTCAATCAGCAAGCGAGCGTGACTTTGCCCAATGGCGCCATGGCCACGCCGGCTGATTACGGCATCACGCACAAGAACCTTTACCGCAACGAGGGCTCGGGCTACTTGTTTGTGTCGCAGGTTGCCATCGGCACCAGCCCGACCGGAGACAACGTGGCGACCGTCGCCCTGGGCGATTTGATCGAGAGCATCAACTACCTTCCGCCACCGGACGGCCTGATCGGATTGATCGCGCTACCCAATGGCATCACGGCCGGATTCAAGGGCAACGAGATTTACTTGTCCGAGCCCTACAAGCCGCATGCCTATCCGCTGGTCAATCGCTATGCGGTCAACTGGCCGATTGTCGGCTTGGGCCTGGTTGAGACGACCATCGTGGTGGTGACCGAGGCGTATCCGTTCATCGGCCGCGGCGTGGATCCAGCGGCGTATTCGTTCCGGCGCCATCCCGGGCTGTTCCCCGGGGCGTCGAAGCGCAGCATTGCGTCCGGGCCGATTGGTGTGCTGTGGGCCACGCCTTTCGGGGTTGCGCTGTTCGATGGCGTGAGCGTCGTGAACGCCACGCAGGAGTTCGTCACGCGCGACGAGTGGCAACCGCAGTTTTATCCGGCCACGATTCACGCCACATTCCACGAGGGCCGCTACTACGGATGGTTCGAGAACGGCCAGCTGGACGGCAACGGCAACAAGAGCGGTGGCGGGTTCATCCTTGATCGTGCCGAGCGTGCCTTCCTGGTCAAGCTGGGCGAGTATATGTATGCCGCGTACGACAGCCCGGTCGACGAGAAACTATTCGTCGCCACGAAGTACATCTTGGCCGGGAACGTGAACTACGTCTTCGAGTGGGACGAGGATCCTACAAATCCGAAGGCGTACGAGTGGAAATCCAAGGTTTTCGTGGCGAACGGCTTGGACAACATGGCATTCGGGCAGATCATCGCCGACTTCGGCGCCGGCTTGAGTGCCGAGGAAATCGCGGCCATTGAAGCCCAGGTCGCGGCGATCATCGCCTTCAACACTGCCCAGCCGGACACGGACGGCCCGATCAACGGGAACGGCGACGCGAGCGATCTGCATGGCTTCGAAATCAACGGCGGGGCGCCGATCAACGGCGATACCTATCTGCGTGATCCCGTGGACACCGACTACATCACTGGCATAGTGACGTTCAAGTATTGGGCTGACGGTCTGCTCGTGCTCACGGTGGACGTCGGGTCCAAGGAGCCATTCCCGATGCCGGCCGGGATCCTGCCGGAGACGCACCAATTCGAGCTCAGCGGGTCGGTTGAAGTGACGCAGGTAACGCTGGCGAGCTCGGCGGAAGAGTTGTCGGAGGTTTGATGCCTAGCATCGGACGCAAGATCAAGGTGCCAGCGCTCGGCGATATTCCGCCGGATACGCCGAAGCCGATGCGCGACCTTCTGGAGAGCATCATCTATTCGCTGGACGTGCGCGAGGGGCGCGTGGCCGCCCGCACGAACAGCCGCTTTGTCACGATCCAGGATCTCGTGGATGCAGCGGTCGTGAACGACGGGGTGATCGAATGATCCCGGTCGAGCGCCAACTCAAGTATCGCGACGAAGTGATGCACTTCGCACCGCCGCCACCGGCACGGCAGGACGAGCTCCGGCGGCAAGTGGAGTTGTGCGACCAGCTGATGGCGAAGTTGCCAGATCCGGGCGCCTTTCACCTGGAGCACTACTTCGCGCGCGGCGTCTACGGGCGCGCAATCTTTATCCCGAAGGACT
>JAOUGZ010000527.1 GCA_029865405.1 Betaproteobacteria bacterium | reverse complement strand
CGTCGCGGGCGCGGACGCGGCGGCCTGCTTTTCGGCCAGGAGGCCGAGCAGCATGCGGTGGGTATCGTTGCGGTCCAGCTCGTAGTGGTATTCCTCCTCCTTGCTCGCGAAGCTGAGCGAGCGTACCAGCGTGGCGCCCTGGCGCATCGAGCCGATGGAGGCCTTGGCGAGCAGGTAGGCCTGCTCGGCGGGCGGGCGCGCCTCCGCGAAGCGGCCCGCCTGCGCGTGCGCCTGCGCCTGGGCGAGCAGCGCCTCCACCTGCCGGGCGGATTCCGCACCGCCGGCGGCGCCCTTCTCAGCGCTAATGCGCTGCTGCGCTGCGAGCAGCGCGTGCGCCGCGCCGATGCGCGATTCCACCACCTTGCCGAGGTTCTCGCTCGTCGCGCGCTCGCCCGCGGCGAGACGCGCGGCCTCGAACAGCTGCCGCGCGGCGTCGTCCAGGAGGCTCTGCGCGGAACGGTAGTCGCCCGACGCGTGGGCTTCCTGCGCGTACCGCAGCACCTGGCGCGCCTTGTTGCGCAGCGCGGCCGCCTCGGCGTTGCCGCTCGCCTCGATCTGGCGTGCCGCCGACGAGGTCTCGACCAGCGTGCCCACCGATTGCAGCCGGCGTTCGATCTGCGCCGGATCCGGCGTGGAGACGGGCGGCTTTGCCCGCGGCTCCTGCTGCGCGGGCGCCGGCTGCGGCCCGGCCGCGAGCAAGGCGACGAGCGCCGCTGCGGCAGCGAGTGGCGGCGAGTAGCGTCTGCTCTTCATGCAAGGCTCCTTGGCGAGCGGCTGGTGCGGATTCATTGCGCGGCCTGCAGCGACAGGCCCGCCGCGCGGAGCGCGCGCTGCAGCGCATCTGTGGCCTGGCGCAGCGAGGCGAGCGCGGCGGCAAACTCGCCGCGCGCGGCGTGCGCCTCGGCGCGCGCCTGGAGCTGCACGGCGTGCTGCACAAGTTCCTCGGCGCTGCGCACGGCAGCCGGCGCGGGCTTGAGCGCGGCGAGCGCGAGCGGCACCAGCTGGCGCAGGCTGTGCACGCGCGCGGTTTCGTGGCGCACTTCGTCCTCGGGCGACTCGAAGCGCACGGTGTAGTCGAGCGTCGCGGAGCCCACCAGGCGCGTCAGTCCGACGAGCAGCTCGCGCTCGGCCTCGAGCAGCGTGCGATAGGCTTCGTCCACCTGCTCGCGGCCGGCGAGTACTTCGGCGCGGCCAATCAGCGCCGCACTGCGCGCCACTTCGGCGGGCTCCGCCCCTGCGGGCGCTCGAGCCGCCTGCCGCCGCGCCGAGGCGAGCAGTCCCTGTGTGCTCTCCAGCAGCGCCGCGTAGCGGGCGCGCTGGTCCGAGGTGGCCTGGTCGCGGTCGGGCACCAGGCTTCGCGCTTTGCCGATCAGGGCTACGGCCTCGTCGATCGCCTCTTCGCCGGCCTGCAGCCGGCCCTCGGCGACGAGTGAGCGGGCGCTCCGGGAGCGCGCCCGCGCGTGCGCGAGATAGCCCTTGGCCTCGTCGCTCGCGCTCGCGGCGATGCGCTTGGCGAGCGCGGAGTCCTCGAGCACGCGCTGCACGAGCGCTGCCTTCTGCTCGATGACGCGCAGGCGCGAGCCGTCGTCGGCGAGAGCCGGCGGCAGCAGCGGCGCGAGGGCGAGCAGGCAGGCCAAGGGCCGTCCTTTCACCGGGGCGTGTCGCCGTGCGGCGCGGCGGCGCCGGCCGTGATGCCGTCCTTCTTCTTCGAGTGGCACAGCCGGCACTCCGACACGGGAAACGCGACCCTGCCGTGGCACGCGCCGCAACCCTGCCCGAGCAGGATCGCGGCCATGCTCATCTGGTTGGCGCCCTTCTGCGGCACGAACAGGGCGGGATGGCAGTTGGAGCAGTCGAGCCACTCCGTGTGCTGCTTGTGCGGGTAAACGACATCGGGCATCGAGCCCTTCACCTCGCGCACGATGTTGAGGTCCATGACCACCGCCGCGGAATCGGGCTTGTCCCGTTCCCAGCGGGGCGCGATCTTTTCTTCGGCCAGGGCCTTGACCCAGTCGACCCGGTTGCCGGCGTTGCTGCGCGGCATGGAACTGAATGCGGCGAGCGGCGGCTGCAGCTGCAGGGTGCCGTCGACCGCCGGGTCGTGGATGCCGTCCTCCGCGGGCGGCGGATTGCGCCTGGACGGCGGCCGCAGCAGGCGGTTGAAAGCGTTGGCCTGGGCGGCGCCCGAGCCCGGTTCGGTCTTCGCTGCAACGGGCGCCGTCGCCGCAGCCGTCGCGGCCGCGGCAGCCGTCGCCGAAGGCGCGGCCGAGGCGGCAGGCGCCTGCGCCACCGCCTTCCGCGCGGCCGGCTTTGCGGCGATCGCCGCGCCCGCCATCATGTAATCGGCCGCCGCACGTACCGCCGCGTCCGGGAGGTCAGGATTGCCGCCCTTGGGTGGCATGCCGCGCACCGTGCCCTGCAGCGCGTTGCGATAGATCGCCGCCTTGCCCGCCTTGAGCCTGGGCGCCCAGTCGGCGGCGTTGCCGGGGCGCGGCGCCCCGGCGAGCCCCGCCGCGTGGCACACGGCGCATTTCTGCTCGTAGGTCTGCCTGCCGTCCTGCGCGTGAAGGGCGGGCAGCGCGAGCGCCGCCAGCGCGCCTGCCGCGAGCCGTATCGTGATCTTGGTCCACATCGCGCCTCCCCCCTATTTCTTCGCCGCCGGGGCGGTCTTCGCCTGGCCTGGGGCGATGAGCTTCTGGATGGTGCTCTCGTGCACCTGGGTCGGCAGGTTCGGCGTGCCGGTATGGCACAGGTTGCAGTTCTCCACCGCCCAGGCCATGCCGCCGTCGTGGCAGGCGCCGCAGAACTGCCCGTCGATGATCTTGAGCATGTTGATCTGGTTGCCGCCGGCCTGGAACTTGATGCCGAGGTCCCCGTGGCAGACCTTGCAGCGAAAGCGTATGCGGTGGAACCAGTGCGGGAACACCACGGGTCGCATGCCC
>JAOUGZ010000528.1 GCA_029865405.1 Betaproteobacteria bacterium | reverse complement strand
GCAGCCAGGATGTGGCCATCGTACGGATTGTGAGCGCCAGCGCGAAATGTGCTGAATTCAGCCGATCCGAAATTGCGCGAGGTTGGACTGTTGGCACGCGCTGATTCGATGGGAGGGTCGGCGTCGAATTGGTTGGCGATCGTTCAGATCTCGACCTGATCTTTGGATCGATAGCTGTTGCCCTCGATGAGGACGGTCTCGGCGTGATGCAGCAGCCGGTCGAGCAGTGCGGAGGTGAGCATGGCGTCGTTGTTGAAGATGCTGGCCCAGTGCTTGTAGATTCTGTTGGTCGTCAAGAGCGTGGCGCCGCGCTCGTAGCGGTGGCTGATGATCTGGAACAGGCAGTCGGCCCCGAACTTGTCGATGGGCAGATAGCCCAATTCGTCAATGCACAAGACGCGAGGCTTGACGTAGTGGGCCAGGGCCTGCTTGATGCCGCCGCTGGCCTGCGCGGCGGCCAGCGAGTTGATGATGTCGATGGCGCCGGTGAACAGCACCGAGTGCCCGCGCAGACAGGCGGCGTGGCCGAGCGCGGTCATCAAGTGGCTCTTGCCAAGACCGGTGCCGGAGATGAATACGACGTTGGCGTTGTTGGCCACGAAGTCCAGGTGGAACAGGTTCTGGATGAGCAGCCGATTGATCTTGGTGGGCCAGTTCCAGTCGAACTGGTCGAGCGTCTTGAGCACCGGGAAACGTGCCTGCTTGATGCAGCGCTGCACGCGGCGATCCTCGCGCGCGGCGGTCTCGCCAGCGAGCAACTCGCTGAGGTAGACCAGGTGCGACCAGTGCTTGTCGGCGGCGGTCTGGGCGTAGGCCTGGTAGTGCTCGAGCATGAACGACAGGTTCAAGGCACTGAATTGCGAGCGCAGTGCGCCGGCATCGAGCTGAGTCTGGTCACGGCGTGTTGGCATCGCGGCTTCCTGGATGGGGGTCGTAGATCGACAGGTCGGGTTCGGGGATTTCCAGCTCGAGCAGGTCGGCCCGGCGCGTGAGCTGCAGGGCGGCAGGCTCGGGGCCAATGCGCCGGCGCGCGGCCAGGATGTTGGCGATGTACTCGGCGCTGAAGGCGTGCAGTTCGAGCCCGTCGTCGAGTGCGCGCGTGACGGCGTCTCGGCCGTACAGCTCGGCCAGGGCGAGGATCTTGCGCAGGTGCACGCGGGCGTTCACGCGTTTGGCCTCGAGCCCCTGGAGATAGGCCGCAGCGCGCGGCGACAGCGCCAGGAAGTTGACCATCAGGCGCTGCTCGCGGGCATTCTTGCGTTGCGCCAGGAGCTGGCGCTCGTGGTCGGGATCTTCGATGTGTTGATGCCGATCCATGCTGCGCGCATGGCGTGCGATGAGTTCATTGCCGTCATAGATGCACACCCGATCGGCGAAGGCCTTGAGGGTCAGGCGCAGGCCCGCGTAGCGTGACGGCACGGTGTAGTGGTTGGTATCCAGCGGGATGCGGAACTGCTTGGTGGCGCGCACCGTGCACACGCGCGCCAGATCGAAGCCCACGGGGTTGAGCGTCAACAGGTGATGGCGTTCGTCCTCGAAACGCTCGATCGGGCGCTGGTGGGTCTCGCGGTGAATGCGCGCGTTGGCCACCGTGTCGACCCAGACGGTGGCGGCCGGCAGCATCGCCGAGAAGTCTGGCAACTCCAGACCGGCCAGCAGGTTCTTCTTGACGAAGCCGACCCCGTTCTCGACGCGCCCCTTCTCCTGGCCGGCGCGCACGTTGCACGGCGAGATGGTGAAGCCCCAGTGCCGGGAGAAGTCGAGGTACTTCGCATTGAACACCGGGGCCTGGCCGACCAGGCGCTGCAGCACGGCCGACTTCAGGTTATCGATCATCAGGCGGGTCGGCACCCCGCCAAATGCGGCAAACGCGTTCTCGTGGCAGGCCAGGAAGAATTCCATCTGCTGCGAGACGGTGAACTCCAGGTACATGCGCCGGCTGTAGCACAGCACCATCAGGAAGAAGCTCAGGCGCCGGCGCGTGGCGCCCACGCCGATGGTTCCCCACTCGCCCCAGTCGAGCTGAGCGGCCTCGCCAGCGGCGAAGTCCAGCTTCAGGAAGGCCTGCTGGTGGCGCGGTCGGATGCGGCACACATAGTCCTTGACGATGCTGATACCGCCCTCGTAACCCGCCTCGCCCAGGCGCTGGAAGATCTGCTGCGCGCTGTAGGGGTGGGTATCGAGCCAGCGCACGATCTGGCCCTTGAACGCGTCAAGCTTGCTGGCACGCGGCGCGCCTGCGCGAGCACGGAATTGCGCGGTGGCCCACTTGGCCACCGTGCGCGGGTGCAGGCCGAGCGCGCGTGCGGTCTGCGCCACGGTGAGCTGCTGGCGATCCAGGTGGTCGCGGATCTGGCAGAAGGTCTCATAGTCGACCACGGCGGTGCTCCAGTTGTTCGAGCAGTTGCGCCAGGCTGACCGGGCCGCCAGCGTCGCCCGCCCGTGATGTCGCTGTCGGTGATGTCGATGTCGATGATGTCGGCGTCGGACGCCGCGCCGCCGTGGTCCCCGCGATGGCCAGCACTTGGTACAGCGGCGCCTGGTAGGCCAGCAGATCGAGCGCGATGAGTTGCTGGCGTGCCGCGTCGAGTTCCTCGCGGCTCAGGTGCAGCCGCTGCATGAGGGAGGCGCTGCCGTAGTAGCTCAGGCCTTGCGCGTCGGCCACCGTGACCAGGAACAGGTACAGCGCGGCAGCGCGCGCGTCGCATCGATCGATCAGGTGGCGCTGCACCAGGGCCTGATCAATCCAGCTGAACTGCTCGGGCACCTGGCGCAGCCGCTGCGGCTGCAGCAATCGCTTGACTGTCTTCATCGCACCCCCGGTTGATCACGTCGCGCCCGAGTTGTACGAGGCGCCGGGTGGTGGCGGCCATGTCATCTTGTAGCGTCACCGAGAACAGATGCGCGATCAGGCCCGCCAGTGCTGGGGGCAACGTGTTCCA
>JAOUGZ010000526.1 GCA_029865405.1 Betaproteobacteria bacterium | reverse complement strand
CGCTATCGGCGGCTCGGTGACCACCGTGGAGTTGTCGGACTTCAAAGTTTCGCTGGCGACAGCCAACTTCGCCCGCTCCAGTGTCTCGTCAGCCATTAACCTCATTCACGCCGATGCGGGGCAAGTGCTTCGTCGTGCCGGGCGCAGTAGCTTCGATCTTGTATTTCTCGACTCGGAGCGTTCCGAGTATCCCGGCTGGTGGCCAGATCTCGCTCGTGTGCTACGCCCAGGCGGGTTGCTTGTCGTCGACAATGCCACGTCGCATGCGGATCAGATGGCGCCGTTCGTGGATCTGGTGAAGGCAGATTCGGCATTCAGCACGTTTCTCGCGCCCATTGGCAATGGGGAATTCTTGGCCGTAAAGAGCATGAACGACACCTGATGCCGAACCCGCGCGTCAACTCGGACGCCAAGCTTCCCGCGAATTAGCTGACCCCCACGACCAACTACCGCCGAATCGGCTCCGCCCCCGCCGACCCCTTCTCGTACACTTCCACCCCCTCCGGTATCCTCACCCACGGCCGCGCCGAGCGCGTCCAGATGTGCCGGTCGACGCGAAAGCTGTCGGGATCCGCCATCGTCCCCGCAGCAATCCCCCGCAGCCCGGGACGCAACTCGGTCGTGTGCGTGACGGTGGTCCCGCAGACCGGACAGAACTCCGTCTTCAGCCACCGCCCGGTCTCGTCCGAGCGGTGCTCGTACGCAGTCAATTTCCCCTGCAGGAACTCGACGTCCGCCTCATTGAAGTAGGCGATGAACGCAAAGGCGCTGCCCGAGCGCCGCTGGCACCAGGTGCAATGGCACACCAGCCCCGCCTGCGGCTTCGCCTTCACGCGATAGCGCACCGCCCCGCACACGCACCCGCCCTCTTGATCGTTTCGCATCTGCGCCCGCCTGTCTCCCTCATAATGGGGATTCCCAAATAGTACAGAGGACGCCTCGGTGATCAAGTTCTACTTCCATACCGCCCCCAACCCCATGAAGGTCGCGCTCATGCTCGAGGAATGCGGCCTGCCCTACGAGCCGATCCCGATCGACACCCGCAAAGGCGAGCAGCACACCGCGGCCTTCAAGGCGATCAACCCGAACGCCAAGACCCCGGCGCTGGACGACGACGGCATCAAGCTGTTCGACAGCAACGCCATTCTGCTGTACCTGGCCGAGAAGACCGGCAAGTTCCTCCCGGCGAACACGCCCGCCGCGCGCGGGCCGATGTATTCCTGGATGATGTTCGTGGCCTCCGGCATCGGACCGTTCTCCGGCCAGTGCGTGCATTTCAAGCACTACGCGCCCGAGAAGATCGCCTATGCCATCAACCGCTACGACTTCGAGGCCTGGCGCCACTGGAACATCGTCGAGGAGCGCCTGGCAAAGCAGAAATACATGCTCGGCGACACCTACACGATTGTCGACATGGCCGTCTGGGGCTGGGCGCGCGCCGTGCCCACCGTCCTCGGCAAAGAGGCCTGGGAGAAGCTGCCGCAGGTCAAGCGCCTGTTCGACGAGATCAATGCGCGGCCGGCGGCGCAGCGCGCCGATGCGCTGAAGACGAAATACACGTTCAAGACCGAGATGGACGACGAGGCCAAGAAGGCGATGTTCCCGCAGAACGCCCGGCTGGTCGCCTGATGCGCCCGAGTTAACCCTTTTTGCCGGGAGCTGCGTTTAAGGGTTCGTCACCCACACGAAAGGACGAACCATGAAACGCAGCCTCCTGCAGGCCGCCCTCGCGGCCGCCTTCTGCACCCTGAGCACCGCCTACGCCGCGGTCACCGAGAAGCCCAGCACCCTCGCCGACCAGCAGTCGGTCGCCGTGACGATTTATAACGAGAACCTGGCGCTGATCAAGGACGTGCGCAAGATCGCGCTCGATAGCGGCCCCAACCGCCTCGCGCTCAGAGAAGTCAGCGCGCAGATGCGGCCCGAAACGGCCCTCCTCAGAAGCCTCTCGCACGCGGGCGCGCTCAGGCTCATCGAGCAGAACTTCGACTTCGATCTCCTCACCCCGGCGAAGCTGCTGGAGAAGTACGTCGGCCGCGAAGTGCGCATCGTGAAGACGCATCCGCAGACCGGCGCCGAGTCGATCGAGACCGCGATCGTGCTGGCCGCCAACCAGGGCGTGGTCCTGAAAATCGGCGACCGCATCGAAACCGGCCTCCCGGGCGGGCGCATCGTCTACGGCGGCGTGCCGGCCAACCTGCGCGACAGGCCGACGCTGGTGAGCGAGCTTGCCAGCACCCGCGCCGGCAGCCAGACGGTGGAGCTGTCCTACCTCTCGGGCGGCCTGTCGTGGAAGGCGGACTACGTCGCCGAGCTGAACGAGAAGGACGACGCCCTGGATCTCAACGGCTGGGTCACGCTCACCAACCGCAGCGGCACCTCGTACCCCGAGGCGCGCCTGCAGCTCGTCGCCGGCGACGTGAACATCGTGAAGAACGAGATCGCCATGGCCGCCAAAGGCCGTGCGATGCGCGCAGTGCCCGAGTCGCGCGCCGCCGACATGGCGCAGGAGACGCTGTTCGAGTACCACCTGTACACGCTGCAGCGCCCGACGACGATCAGCGACAACCAGGCCAAGCAGGTGGCGCTGCTCAACGGCACCGGCGTGCCGGTGCACAAGGAGCTGGTGCTGCAAGGCAACGACTACTACTACCGCTCGAGCATCGGCCACGTCGGGCAGAAGATGAAGGTGGGCGTGTTCGTGCAGTTCGAGAACCGCGAAGCCTCGCGCCTCGGCCTGCCGATGCCGAAAGGCGTGGTGCGCGTCTACAAGAAGGACAGCGCCGGCAACGCCCAGTTCGTGGGCGAGGACCGCATCGACCACACGCCGAAAAACGAGACCGTGCGCCTGAAGCTGGGCGAGGCGTTCGACGTCACCGCCGACAAGAAGCAGACCGACTTCAAGCGCCGCGACACCTACTCCCCCTGGAGCTACGTGCACGAGAGCGCCTACGAGAT
>JAOUGZ010000061.1 GCA_029865405.1 Betaproteobacteria bacterium | reverse complement strand
CTTCAGGTTGGTGTCGAGGACGTCATCCCACTCGGCATCCTTCATGCGCAACGCAAGATTGTCGCGAGTGATGCCGGCATTGTTCACCAGGATCGCGACATCGCCCAGCGCCTTCTGCAGGTCCGCGACGAGGGCGTCGCCCTGCGCCGCGTCGCGCACGTTCAGCACGCGGCCCGCGCCCTTGGCGCCGGCCTCAGCGAGCGATTGCGCGATGCCGGTGGCGCCCGCCTCCGTGGTGGCGGTACCCACGACCGTGGCACCCTGGCGCGCCAGCTCGAGCGCAATTCCGCGACCGATGCCGCGCGATGCGCCGGTCACCAGAGCAAGCTTGCCTTCCAGCATGGTCATGCTCCCTTCAGATTGGCGAGCGCCTGTTCCAGCGACGCCTTGTCCGCCAGCGCGCCGCCCTGCAATTCGCCGTCGATGCGCTTCACCGTTCCCGCCAGGACCCTGCCCGGCCCGCACTCCAGCACGTGCGTCACGCCCAGCTCGCGCATCTTGCGCACGGTTTCAACCCAGCGCACCGGCGCCGCCGCCTGGCGCACCAGCGCGTCCTTGATGGCCTCGGGTTGCGACTCGATGCGCACGTCGACATTGTTGACCAGATCGCATTTCGGCGCCGCCACCGCCACGTCGGCCAGGTAGCCCCGCAGCCGCTCAGCCGCCGGGCGCATCAGGCTGGAATGAAACGGCGCGCTCACCGGCAGGAGCATTGCGCGCTTGGCGCCTTTCGCCTTGCATGCCTCCATGGCGCGCGTCACCGCGTCCCTGTGCCCGGCGATCACGATCTGCCCCGGCGCGTTGAAGTTCACCGCGTCCACGACCTCGCCCTGCGCCGCCTCGGCGCACGCCGCGCGCACCGCGTCGTCGTCCAGGTTGAGGATCGCCGCCATTGCGCCGCGTCCCTCGGGCACGGCCTCCTGCATCGCCTGCGCGCGGAAGCGCACCAGCGGCAGGCATTGCGCGAATCCGATCGACCCTGCCGCGACCAGGGCCGTATACTCGCCGAGGCTGTGGCCGGCGACGACCGCTGGCGCGGGACCACCGAGCGCGCGCCAGGCGCTGTACGCGGCATAGCCGGCGGTCACCATTGACGGTTGAGTGTTGACCGTCTGGTTGAGCGCTTCCTGCGGGCCTTCGTCGAGCAGCTTGACGAAATCGGCGCCGAGCACGTCGAGCGCCTGGCGCCGAACCTCGTCCACGCCGGGCAACCCGGAATAGGCGTGCAGCATGCCCACCGCCTGCGAGCCCTGCCCCGGAAACACCATCGCCAGCTTCATGGCGTCACATAGTCGCGAGCGTCGCGCCCCAGGTGAAGCCGCCGCCCACGCCCTGCATCATCACCCGGTGCCCGGGGCGGATCTTCCCGGCGCGGACGAACTCGTCCAGCGCGAGCGGCACGGAGGCCGCGGAGGTATTGCCATGATGGTCCACCGTCACCACCAGGCGCTCCGGCGGCAGCCCGAGCTTGCGCGCCGTCGCTTCCAGGATGCGCACATTGGCCTGGTGCGGGATCAGCCAGTCGATGTCCGTGAGCTGCATGCCGGCCGCGGCGACGGTTTCGCGCGCCACCTCGTCGAGCACCTTGACCGCGAATTTGAACACCTGGCCGCCCTGCATCTGCAGGTACGGCGAACCGACGATGCGGCCTCCGCACACGTTGCCGGGGACGGAAAGGATGTCGGCATGGCTGCCGTCGGCGCGCAGCACCGAGGCGTGCAAGCCCGGCGCCTCGGCGCGCGACAGCACCACTGCCCCGGCGCCGTCGCCGAACAGCACGCAGGTGCCGCGGTCGTTCCAGTCGAGGATGCGCGAGAACACCTCTGCGCCGACGACGAGCGCGCACCGGTTCATGCCGGAACGGATGAAGCTGTCGGCGGTCGCGAGCGCGTAGACGAACCCGCTGCACACCGCCTGCACATCGAACGCCGGGCAGTTGCGGACGCCCAGCTTCGCCTGCAGCAGGCACGCTGTGCTCGGGAAGACGAAATCCGGCGTAGACGTGGCGACAATGATGAGGTCGATCTCGCCGGGCGCGAGGCTCGCGGCCTGCAGGGCGGCGCGGCTCGCCTCCAGGGCGAGGTCGCTGGAGGCCTGCGATTCCTCTGCGATGTGGCGCTGCACGATGCCGGTGCGCTCGCGGATCCACTGGTCGCTGGTGTCGAGGCGCCCCGCAAACTCGGCGTTGCCCACCACGCGCGGCGGCAGGTAGCTGCCGGTGCCGACGATGCGCGAATAGATCATTCGGAAGCCGCGCGCGCCGCGGGCGCGACGGGGTGCAGCTGCGCCATGCGCCGCGTGATGCGCTCGATGACGTCGTTGCTCACCTCCTCCACCGCACGCTCGAGCGCCTTGCCGAAAGCGAATGCGTTGGCGGAGCCGTGGCTCTTGATGACGATGCCGCGCAGGCCGAGCAGGCTCGCGCCGTTGTAGCGGCCCGGATCCATGCGCGCACGCAACGCTTTCAGCACGGGCCGGGCGAGCAGCGCGGACAGCTTGCGCCACGGCGTGCGGGTGAACTCCTGCCGCAGGAAACCGACGATCATGTTGGCGACGCCTTCCGAGGCCTTGAGCACCGAATTGCCGACGAAGCCGTCGCACACCACGACATCGGTGGTGCCCTTGTAGATGTCGTCGCCTTCCACGTTGCCGTGGAAATTGAGCCCGCTGTCGCGCAGCAGGTCCGCCGCCACCTTCACCGTTTCATTGCCCTTGATGTCCTCGACGCCGATGTTGAGCAGTCCCACCGAGGGCCGCTCCTTGTGCTCGACCGCGGCCACCAGCATGGCGCCCATCACCCCGAACTGCATCAACTGCTCGGCCGTGCAGTCGACGTTCGCCCCGAGATCGAGCACGTAGGTCCATTCGCCCCGCATGTTGGGCAGCACCGTCGCGATCGCCGGCCGGTCGATGCCGGGCAGCGTCTTCAGCACGAAGCGCGAGATCGCCATCAGCGCGCCGGTATTGCCGGCGCTGACGCAGGCGTGCGCCGCGCCGCTCTTCACCAGATTGACGGCGACGCGCATCGAGGAGTCCTTCTTGAAGCGCAGCGCCTGCACCGGCGGCTCATCCATGCTGACCTGCTCCGAAGCGTGCTGCACCCGCAGCCGCGAACCGGCGCTTACGCCCTGCGCGCGCAGCTCGGATTCGAGCGCAGCGCGCGGCCCCACGAGAATGATGTCGACCCCCGCATGCCGGCGCTGGAATTCCAGCGCGGCGGGGATCGTCACACGGGGTCCGTGATCTCCCCCCATGCAGTCGATGGCGACCGTGATATCCATCGAGCCTGCGGCGCGCGCGCCGCTCACCCGGGACCGAAGCGTCGCTCGACCTTACTCGTCCTTCGACTTGACGACCTTCTTGCCGCGATAGTAGCCGCTCGGGCTGACGTGATGGCGCAGGTGCACCTCGCCCGTCGTCGGCTCCACCGCCAGGGGCGGCTTGCCGAGGAAATCGTGGGCGCGATGCATGCCGCGGCGCGATGGGGATTTCTTGTTCTGTTGCACAGCCATGTTCAGACTCCTCTCAATGTCGATTCCTGCCGCGCAGCATGCCGCGCAGTCCTGCAAACGGCCTCTGCCGCTCCACCGGCGCGGTCGCGCTTTGCGCCGGACAATTCTCGTGCCGCGGCGCGTAGGGCAGCGCCAGCAGCAACTGGTCTTCCACCAGATCGCGCACCGCCATGTCCTTTGCGGCGACGATCCCGTCCGGTCCTTCCGCAGTGAGCGGCTGCATGTCGATTTCGCTCTGCGCGCGCGCCAGCCACAGCGTGACGTCTTCGTGCAATTTCACATCCACCGCCTCGAGGCAGCGCCGGCAGGTCATGCGCAGGCCGGCGGTTACGCGCAGCTCGAGACTGTAGCGGCCGAGTGCATCACGCGCGCCGCGCAACTCGTACTCAACCGAGCCGGCATCCTCATGCAGCAGCGCGCGCAGCCGCGGAAACGCCCCCGCCGGCCAGGCGCCGCGCAGTGCAGCACCGGCGCCTGCGAATTCGAAGCCGTCGATGATGGGAAACCGCGGCGGCAGCGGCATGACGGGGCGGATGATATCATCGTCAAAAAAGACGTGTCAAAACAAAGTCATGCCTGACTCCCGCCCATTGCTGCTCGCCTCGACGTCGCGCTATCGCAAGGCGCTGCTGCAACGCCTCGGGCTGCCTTTCGAGTGTGTCGACCCTCAAGTCGCGGAGGACCTTGTCGACGGCGAGGCCCCCGCCGCGGCCGCGCAGCGACTCGCCACGGCGAAGGCGCGCGCCGTGGCGGCGCGCTTTGGCGATGCGCTCGTCATCGGCGCCGACCAGGTGGCATCGTGCGGCGCGCTGCGCCTGGACAAGCCGGGCACCCATGCCAGCGCCGTGCGCCAGCTCACGGCGATGAGCGGCAAGACGGCGCGCTTCGAGACCGCCGTGGCGCTGCTCGACGCGCGTAGCGGCACCCTCCTGGAGCGCGTCGTGACCAGCGTAGTGCGCTTTCGCGTGCTCACGCCGACCCAGATCGAGGACTACCTGCGCCGCGAGCAGCCCTATGATTGCGCCGGCAGCGCCAAGGCCGAAGGCCTGGGCATCGCCCTGATCGCCGCCATCGACAGCGAAGACCCAAGCGCGCTCATCGGCCTGCCCCTCATCGCCCTGTGCGAGCTCCTCGCCCGCTCCGGCATGCCGGTGCTGCGCGCGTGACGCCGGCGCTGTATCTCATCCCCTCGGCGCTCGGGGGCGCGCCCGCGCAGGTCCTGCCGGCGCCCACCCTCGAGACGGTACGCGCGCTGCGCGACTTCGCCGTGGAGAACGCCAAGAGCGCACGTGCGTTTCTCGCCGCGCTGGGCATGCCCTGCGGGATACGCGAGCTGCGCATCGCGACGCTGGACGCGGACGCCGGCGCGCTGCTCGCGCCGTTGCGCGCCGGGCGTTCCCTGGGCGTCATTTCGGAGGCCGGGTGTCCCGGCATCGCCGATCCGGGGCAGGCGCTGGTAGCCGCCGCGCACGCGGCGGGATTTCGCGTCGCGCCGCTCGTCGGCCCCTCCTCGCTCCTGCTCGCCCTCATGGCGAGCGGCCTCGATGGGCAGCGCTTCGCCTTTCGCGGCTACCTGCCGCGCGAGGCGAGGGAGCGGGCGACGCGCATTCGCGCGCTTGAAAAGATGTCACGCGAAGCACGCGAAACGCAGATCTTCATCGAAACGCCCTACCGCAGCGACAGTCTGCTGGGCGCGCTGCTCGAGTGCTGCGCGCCGGCCTCGCGCCTGTGCGTGGCCGTCGATCTGACGCTGCCGGAGGAACACATCGCGACGCGCAGCATCGCCCAGTGGCGCGCGGCGCGCGCCGTGATCGGCCGGCGGCCGGCGGTGTTCCTGCTGCTCGCCTAGCGCGGCTGCGCCACGCCGCGCAGCGCGAACTCGAGCACCACGCTTGCCGCGCCCGCGCCCAGCCGCCGCGCGAACTTCTCGGCCAGGTTTTCCTTTTGCGAGAAGTCGACGACCTTTTCCGCTTTCACCACCTCGCGCGCCACGGAGTCGAGGCTGCCATAGGCGTCGGCAAGCCCCAGCTCGACGCTCTTCTGGCCCGTCCACACCAGCCCGGAAAACATGTCCGGCGTTTCCTTGAGGCGGCTGCCGCGCCCATCGCGCACCGCGCCGATGAATTGCCGGTGCACGTCCTCGAGCAGCGCCTGGGCGTGCGCCTTCTGCGTCGCGTCGACCGGCAGGAATGGATCCAGGAACCCCTTGTTGTCGCCGGCGGTGAGCAGGCGCCGCTCGACGCCGAGCTTTTCCATCAGACCGGTGAGGCCGAAGCTGTCCATGCGCACCCCGATCGAGCCGACGATGCTCGAGCGGCCGACGTAGATGCGGTCCGCGCCCGCCGCCACGTAGTAGCCGCCCGACGCGCAGAGATCCTCGACCACGGCGTAGAGCGGGACATCCGGGTGTTTCTTGCGCAAGCGGCGCATTTCCTCGTAGATGTTGTGCGATTGCACCGGGCTGCCGCCGGGCGAGTTGATGCGCACGACGACGCCTTGCGTATTCTTGTCCTTGAACGCGGCCTGCAGCGCCGCCATGATGCGTTCGGCGCTGGCGTCGGTGCCGGGCGCGATCACCCCGCTCACCTCCACCAGCGCCGTGTGCTTGCCGGAGGTTTCGCCGTCGCCCTTCCAGTCCATCGCCAACAGGATGATCACCGTGATGTAGGCGAAGGTCAGCAGCTTGAAGAAGATGCCCCAGCGGCGCGCGCGCCGCTGCTCCTGCAGCGCCGCGCCGGCGAGCCGCTCGATCAGCCCGCGTTCCCACTGCCCGTCGTTGTCAGCCATCGTCGACTCCCAGGTAATAGATGCGGCCGTCGCGCTCCTCGACCTGCAGGCGCACCAGCGGCGCCCCGCCGCAGGGCCCGCCGCGGCACGCGCCGGTGGCTGCGGCATACACGGCGCCGTGCGTCGAGCATATCAAATCGCGTCCCTCGAGATCGAAGAACTGGCCCTCGCGCCAGTCGAGCTCCATGGCCACGTGCGCGCAACGGTTGAGATAGGCATGCACACGGCCCTGGTGGCGCACGGCGAACGCCGGCGCGCGCTCGCCGAAGTACTCGATCTCGAAGCGCACGCCGTCGCCGGCGTCGCGCAACGCGGCGGACGCGCAGATCAGGCGTTCGCCGTCAGCCACGCACGCAGCTCCGCGACGCTCGCCACGCAGGCGCGCGGCCCGAGCGCGCGCAGCGCCGCGCCCGGGTGCGCGCCATAGGCGACGGCCACCGCGTCCACCCCCGCGTTACGCGCCATCTCCAGGTCGTGCGAGGTATCGCCGATCATCAGCACCTGCTCCGCCTGCGCGGCGAGCTGCGCCATCAGCTCCAGCAGCATGGCCGGATGCGGTTTCGGACTGGTCTCGTCCGCGCAGCGCGTCGCGCCGAAGTACGGGCGCAGGGCGGTGGCTTCGAGCGCGTGCTCGAGGCCGCGCCGACTCTTGCCGGTGGCCACCGCCAGGCGATGGCCGGCCGCGCGCAGGTCCCGCAGCAGCTCGCGAGCGCCGGGAAACAGCGCCATCGCATCCTGCCGCGCGCGGAAATGCCGGCCGTAGGCCTCGGCGAACTCCCGGTACCGAACCTCGGGAAGCGTCGGCACCGCGGTGCGCAGCGAGTCCTGCAGGCCCAGGCCGATGACGTGGCTCGCGGTCTCGTGCGTCGGGATGGGCAGCTGCAGGTCGCGGGCGGCCTCCTGGATCGATTCGACGATGCCGGCCGCCGAGTCGAGCAGCGTGCCGTCCCAGTCAAAGACGATCAGGCTGTAGCGCAACCTGCGCCTCCACGTAGTGCCGCATGTCGCCCGGGAGCGGCGCCTCCAGGCGCAGCGGCGCGCGCGTCAACGGGTGCGCGAAGGCGAGCCGGCGCGCGTGCAGGAACAGGCGCTTGACGCCGTGGCGCGCCAGCGCGCGGTTCAGCTCGAAATCGCCATACTTGTCGTCCCCGAGAACCGGGTGCCCGGCGTGCGCGAGGTGCACGCGGATCTGGTGCGTCCTGCCGGTCATCAGCCGGAGCTCGAGCAGGCTGCAGCCCTCCGCCAAGGCGATCGGCCTGACGAGCGTCACGGCGCTCCGGCCAGCGCCGTGCACCGCCACCCTTCGCTCGCCGCCCGCGGTGACGTACTTGTGCAGGCGTTCGCGCAGTTCGCGCGCACCGCCCGCCCAGGCGCCCTTCACCAGCGCGAGGTAGATCTTCTCGGCCTCGCCTTCGCGCAGCATGCGGTGCAGCTCCACCAGCGCGCTGCGCTTCTTGGCGATCACCAGCAGGCCGGAAGTGTCCCGGTCCAGTCGATGCGCCAGCTCGAGCAGCTTCGCGCGCGGGCGCTCCGCGCGCAGCGACTCGATGACGCCGTAGCTCACGCCGCTGCCGCCGTGCACCGCGACGCCCGAAGGCTTGTCCACCACCAGCAGCGCGTCGTCCTCAAAGACGACCGGCAGCGCGAGGGGGCGCGGCGCCGCCTTGGGCGTCGGGCTCGCCACGCGCACGGGCGGCACCCTGACCTTGTCGCCGATGCGCAACCGGTAATCGGGCTTGATGCGTCGGCTGTTCACGCGCACCTCGCCGCTGCGCAGCACCCGGTAGACATGGCTCTTCGGCACGCCCTTCAGGCGTCGCAGGAGGAAATTGTCGATGCGCTGCGCCTCGCCTTCCTCCCCGACTTCGAGTAGGGTCGCGCGAGCCTTGCTTAAGTCATTCATTATCCGTATGATCCACGCGTTGCTTCGAGATGCGAGGCACAGGTTTGCCGGGCGTGGAGGGGAGGATTCCCGACGCCGAAACCTGCAACCCGCCTCCTGTTTGGCCACAGCCGGACCTGAAGCAGTGGTGACTATCGCTCACCGTAAGTAGCGATACTACTCAATAGCGCGCGGCAGGTTCATTCCCCGCCCCTTCGCAACCCGCTTTCCTAGGAGAGCACTGACCGACGGATACCAGGGCCTCCTGCGCGCGCAGGAGAACAATAAGTGAAACGCATGTTGTTTAACGCGACGCAGCAGGAAGAGCTGCGCGTCGCCATCGTGGACGGGCAGAAGCTCGTCGATCTCGACATCGAATCGGCATCACGGGAGCAGCGCAAGAGCAACATCTACAAGGGCATCATCACCCGCATCGAGCCCAGCCTCGAGGCCGCCTTCATCGACTACGGCGAGGAGCGGCACGGGTTCCTGCCCTTCAAGGAAATCGACAAGGCCTATTTCCGCGCCGGCGTGGATGTCGGGCGCGCCCGCATCCAGGACGCGCTGGAAGAAGGCCAGGACCTGATCGTGCAGGTGGAAAAGGACGAGCGCGGCACCAAGGGCGCCGCCCTCACCACCTTCATCAGCCTGGCCGGCCGCTACCTCGTGCTGATGCCGAACAACCCGCGCGGCGGCGGCGTCTCGCGCCGCGTGGAAGGCGAGGACCGCAACGAGCTGCGCGACACCCTGGACAAGCTGCAGGTGCCCGCGGGCATGAGCGTCATTGCGCGCACCGCGGCCATCGGCCGCTCGCCCGAAGAGCTGCAGTGGGATCTCAACTACCTGCTGCAGCTGTGGAGCGCCGTCGAGGGCGCCGCGCGCACGCAGGAGCGCAAGCCGTTCCTGATCTACCTGGAATCGAGCCTCGTCATCCGCGCCATCCGCGACTACTTCCAGCCCGACATCGGCGAGATCCTGATCGACACGCAGGAGATCTACGACCAGGCCGTCGCCTTCATGCAGACCGTGATGCCGGCAAATGTCGCGAAGGTGAAGCTGTATCACGACGACGTGCCGTTGTTTTCGCGCTTCCAGATCGAGCACCAGATCGAGAGCGCCTATTCGCGCCACGTGAACCTGCCTTCGGGCGGCGCGATCGTCATCGACCACACCGAGGCGATGGTCGCCGTCGACGTCAACTCGGCGCGCGCCACCAAGGGCGGCGACATCGAGGAGACGGCGCTGCGCACGAATCTCGAGGCGGCCGACGAAGTGGCGCGCCAGCTGCGGCTGCGCGACCTCGGCGGTCTGATCGTGATCGACTTCATCGACATGGAGTCGCAGAGGAACCAGCGCGAGGTGGAGAACCGCTTCCGCGAGGCCCTGCACTACGACCGCGCGCGCGTGCAGGTCGGAAAGATCTCGCGCTTCGGGCTGCTGGAGCTCTCGCGCCAGCGCCTCCAGGCGTCGCTGGAGGAAACGGCGCACATCAACTGCCCGCGCTGCAGCGGCACCGGCTTTATCCGCGGCACCGAATCGACCGCTCTGCACGTCCTGCGCATCGTGCAGGAAGAAGCGATGAAGGAAAACACCGGCGCGGTGCACGTGCAGGTGCCGGTGGATGCGGCGAGCTTCCTGCTCAACGAGAAACGCGCCGAGATTCAGAAGCTCGAGGCGCGGTTGAAGGTGAACATCGTCCTCGTGCCCAATCCGCACCTCGAGACGCCGCACTACACGGTGCAGCGGCTCAAGCACGACGAGTTGAACGCCATGGAGCACGTGCCGGCGAGCTACGAGATGGTGCAGCAGCCGGAGGAGCCGAAGTCGCCGGACGCCGTGGCGGCGGAAAAGCGCGAGCGCCCCGAGGCCGCGGTCAAGGCCATCGTGCCGGACCAGCCGGCGCCGAACGTGCCGGAGGTGCGCGTGCAGCCGCCCGCGCCCGCGCTGGCGGCCGCGGCGCCGGCAGCGCCGGGCTTTCTCGGCCGCATCCTCGGCTGGTTCAAGACGAACAGGCCCGAAGGCGCCTCCTCCGCGGCGAACGACGTCGCAGTGCGCCCGGCGCGCGAACCGCGCCGCGACCAGCCGCAGCGCGAACGCCGCCCGGATCATCGCCGGGACGAGCAGCGCCGCGACCATCGGCGCGACCGGCCTCGCGATGAGCATCGCGGCGGCGACCGCCGCCCGCAGCAGGGCGGCGAGCGGCGACCGGAGCAACGCCACGGCGGGCCCCAGCAGCGCGACGGTCGGCCGGGCGGCGAGCGCCGCCCGGATCATCGCCAGGGCGGGCAGGCGCCGCGTCAGCCGCATCAGCAACA
>JAOUGZ010000525.1 GCA_029865405.1 Betaproteobacteria bacterium | reverse complement strand
TCTCCATGTAGCGCGCGAAGCCGATCCAGTTGCCGCCGGCGGCGATTTCGGCGCGGATGCGCGCGCCGAGACGCGCGCTCGCGGCGCGCGCATCGGCGTCGGGCTCGGGCAGCATGCGGCGAATTTAACCTAGAATCTCCCGGGTGACGGACGCATCGCTGGAAAGCAAGGTGGCGCTGGTGACGGGCGCGGCGCGGCGCGTGGGCGCGGCGATCGCGCGCCGCCTGCACGGCGCGGGCGCGAACATCGTCATCCACTATCGCGGCGCCGAGGCCGACGCCGCGCAGCTGGAGAAGGACCTGAACGCGCTGCGCCCGGGCAGCGCGCTCAAGGTGCGCGGCGACCTCCTCGCGCCGATCGCGCCGCAGGCCCTGGTGAGCGCCGCGCTGCAGCGCTTCGCGCGCCTGGATTTCCTCGTCAACAACGCCTCCGCTTTCTACCCGACGCCGCTCGGCGAGATCGAGGCGAGCCACTGGGAGGAGCTGATCGGCTCGAATCTGCGCGCGCCGCTGTTTCTCGCCCAGGCCGCGGCGCCGCAACTGGCGCTCGCCGGCGGCGCCATCGTCAACATCACCGACATCCACGCCGAGCGGCCGCTCAAGGACTACGTCGTCTACAGCGTGGCGAAGGCGGGCCTCGTCGCGTTGACGCGCGCGCTCGCGCTCGAGCTCGCGCCCGGCGTGCGCGTCAACGCGGTGGCGCCGGGCGCCATCGCCTGGCCCGAGGACGGACAGTTCGCGCCCGAGGAGCGCAAGCGCATCGTCGCCACGACGCCGCTCGCGCGCACCGGCGCGGCCGAAGACGTGGCGCAGGCGGTACACTTCCTGTGCGGTGCGCCCTTCGTCACCGGCCAGGTGCTGGCGGTGGACGGCGGCCGCTCCATCTTTCTCTGAGACTCCCGATGCACGTCGTCCGTCAGCAGCGCGACCCGCGGAAAGCTGCCTACGAAGCCGGCAAGCTCGCCAAGCGCCTGCGGCGCCAGGTGGGCGAGGCGATCGCCGACTTCGGCATGATCGAGGCGGGCGATCGCGTCATGGTGTGCCTCTCGGGCGGCAAGGACAGCTACGCCATGCTCGACGTGCTGATGGCGCTGCGCGAAAAGGCGCCCGTGCCCTTCGAGCTCGTCGCCGTCAACCTCGACCAGAAGCAGCCCGGCTTCCCCGCGCACGTCCTGCCGCTGTATCTCGAGGGCCTGGGCGTGCCGTTCCGCATCGTCGAGCAGGACACCTACTCGGTGGTGAAGCGCGTGCTGCCCGAAGGCAAGACGATGTGCTCGCTCTGCTCGCGCCTGCGCCGCGGCGTGCTGTATCGCGTCGCGGGCGAGCTCGGCGCCACCAAGATCGCGCTCGGACATCATCGCGACGACATCCTCGCGACCTTCTTCCTCAATCTGTTTTTCGGCGGCAAGCTGAAGGCCATGCCGCCGAAGCTGCGCTCGGACGACGGCCGCCACGTGGTGATCAGGCCGCTCGCCTACGTGCGCGAGGACGATCTCGCTGCGTACGCCGACGAGAAGGGTTTTCCGATCATCCCCTGCAACCTGTGCGGCTCGCAGGAGCACCTGCAGCGCCGCGTGGTGCGCGACATGCTGCGCGAGTGGGAAAGGGCGCATCCCGGGCGCGTAGAATCGATCCTGCGGGCGCTCGGCGACGTGCGCCCCTCGCATCTCATGGACCGAAAGTTGTTCGACTTCAGCCTGGGAGCTGGCGATGAAACCCGTTGAAGGCGCACGCCGCGAGGCCGAAGAGCTCGCGGGCATCGTACCCACCGTCAATCTCGCCGCCGAGGAAGGCCGCAAGGACTTCTACGTGCGCGCGAAGAAGCAGAACCTCGCGCCGCTGTGGCGCGTGCTGCATGGCCTGGTCACCGCGACGCCGGCGACGCGCGCGCTGCCGGCGATCTGGCACTACGCCGACATCCGCCCGCACCTGATGGAGGCCTGCGAGCTGATCGGGGCGGCGGAAGCCGAGCGCCGCGTCATGGTGCTCGAGAACCCGGGGCTCCCGGGACAGTCGCGCATCACGCAGAGCCTCTTTGCCGGCCTGCAGATCATCCTGCCGGGCGAGATCGCACCCGCGCACCGGCACACCGCATCCGCCCTGCGCTTCATCGTCGAGGGCAGCAAGGCCTTCACCGCGGTGGCGGGCGAGCGCACGATGATGGAGCCGGGCGATTTCGTAATCACGCCGTCCTGGACCTGGCACGACCACGGCCACGAAGGCGAGGGGCCGATGGTGTGGCTGGACGGCCTCGACATGCACATCGTCAACCTGCTCGCGGCGAGCTTCCGCGAGGACCTGGGGGGCAAGGCGCACCGCATCGAGCGCCCCGAGGGCGCCGCGCCGGCCGAGTTCGGCAACAACCTGATGCCGGTGGACGTCGTGCACCGCTCCCAGACCTCGCCGATCTTCAACTACCCGTACCGCAAGTCGCGCGAATCGCTCGACACGCTCGCGCGCACGCGCGCGCCCGATCCCTGGCACGCGCACAAGATGAAGTACATCAACCCGGTGAACGGCGGCTGGGCGATGCCGACGATCTCCACCTGGCTGCAGCTGCTGCCCAAGGGCTTCCGGACCGCGCCGTACCGCTCCACCGACAGCACCGTGTTCACGGTGGTCGAGGGGCGCGGCCGCAGCACCATCCAGGGTGAGACCTTCGAATGGGGCCCGCACGACATCTTCGTCGCGCCGAGCTGGATGGCGCACACGCACGAGGCGGGCAAGGATGCGGTGCTGTTCCTCTACTCCGACCGCGTGATCCAGGAGAAGCTCGACATCTGGCGCGAGTCGCGGGAGAAGGCTTGAGGCGCAAGCACGTGCTCGCGATCGGCTTTGCGGCGCTGGTGCTGGCGATCGGCGCCGGCGCCTACGCGCGCATCGGCAACGACTGGCGCTCGGCGAGCCGCGAGCCCGTGGGCCTTGCGCCGGACCCGGCGCAAACCGCGGAGGCGGTGGTG
>JAOUGZ010000524.1 GCA_029865405.1 Betaproteobacteria bacterium | reverse complement strand
GCATTTGCGCCTCGACTGCGCCGAGCACGAGCCCGCTCCCGCGGAGCAACAGCGCCTGCACTGGGCGCGTTTCGTCGCAACCGTCTGAACCACGCGCACGGCCGACATCCCGGCAGGTGCCGGATGAGGAGACGTGTGCCTTGACCCACCAATGAGAGGTGACCATGACGACCGCAATTCCCGGCTATACCGCAGGCACACAGGCCATCGCGCGCTCCCCGATTACGCTCGATGAGTTCGCGCGGATGCAGAAGAGCGTGCTCTTCGGCGAAGAAGACGTGCGAGCCCTGCGTCAGTCCCACGACGTGGTCAAAGACCAGGTCGAGGCGATACTTGACGTGTGGTACGGCTTCGTCGGGTCGCAGCCGCACCTGCTCGCGTCCTTCACGCACCGCGACAGCGGCGCGCCGCTCGGTGACTATCTCGGTGCCGTCCGCCGCCGCTTCGGTCAGTGGATTCTCGACACGGCGCGCGCCGACTACAACCAGGCCTGGCTTGACTACCAGCACGAGATCGGCCTGCGGCACCATCGGGCGAAGAAGAACCAGACCGACGCCGCCATGTCGACGGCCCTGGTGCCCTTCCGCGATCTGTTCCTGCTGGTGGTTCCGGTCACGACGACGCTGAAGCCGTTCCTCGCGCGCCACGGACACAGCGCCGCCGAGGTCGACGCCATGCATGCGGCGTGGGTGAAGTCGTGCCTGCTGCAACTGACGCTGTGGAGCCATCCCTACGTCAAGGACGGAGACTTCTGATGACCGCACCCGCTGCGCCTGCGTGGTCCACGGACCGCTGGTTCAACATCGCGGCACCGCTCACGCTCGACGCGCTGCGAGGGCGCGTGGTCATGCTCCACGCGTTTCAGATGTTGTGCCCGGGCTGCGTGTCGCATGGCATTCCGCAGGCGCAGCGGGTGGCCCGCCAGTTCGCGGACGCTCCGGTCACGGTCGTGGGCCTGCATACGGTGTTCGAGCACCACGACGTGATGGGTCCGGAGGCGCTCGAGGTGTTCCTCCACGAGTACCGTGTGACGTTCCCCGTCGCCGTGGATCGCCCGGGACTGTCGGGCGACGCGACGCCCCAGACGATGCGGGCATACCGCATGCGCGGCACGCCCACAGTCGTCCTGATCGACGCGGTCGGTCGCCTCCGGCAGCAGGTGTTCGGCCTGTACGACGACCTCCAACTCGGACGCGATCTTGGAGCGCTGATCGCCGAGGCCACGCCGGACTCCGCCCGCCCCGTTGGCACCGACTCGCGGCCGGCGCGAACGCCGGAGTGTGACGAGCGCGGCTGCCAGGCTGATGGGGTATAGCCAGCGTTGGCCGCTGCTACGTTGGCTCGGGTGACTCAGCCATCGCGCTTGTCGCGGCTTGGATCTAATATTTCCCACAACGCAGTCGGCAGGTTCAGTCCCGAACGGATGGCCGGCACTGCTCGCGTGGCTGCCCCTTGTTCCAACCGACGGGCAGGAAAAGGGCAACGTCGGTGACTGCGGCCATTACCATCGCGCGGGAGAGACCTGGGTCGGGGCCTCGATCCGGAGCGCGCGCATCTCGGCGATGGTGGCTACGGTGCTCGGTCATGGTTCCGGTGTTGAATCTTTCGTCGGGGGATTGCTGAGCGCCCGTCTCACTGAGGCACTGAGCGGCGGCAGGTCGTCCTGCAACGTGTTCCAGAGCGTTTCCAGATCGACGCGGTCGTACTGATGCCGCAGCCAATTGCCGATGCCGCGGATCTCCGGCCACGGCAATCCTGGGCACAGCTTCGCCGCGTCCTCCTTCAGCCGAATGGCTGCCTCGCTGATCACGAGGAGCTTGCGCTCGACCGCCGCAATCGTCTTCAGATCCTGCCGGAACGCCTCGAAATCCATCCCTTCCGTAAATTGCTGGATGCTGTCGACGGCGTCTGCAATGTCGCGGAGAGCACTTACCGGGTTGTCAAAAGGCAAGCACCGCCTCGCGCTCGGCTCGCCGGCGAACAGGTTCCTTGAGGGTGTTGGCCGGGGACAGATCAACCTGGACGCCGAGCAGGTCCCGCAGGCGGTTTTCCAGCTTGACCATATCGATGATCGTGAGCCGGCGCCCCGGCTCAAACTCGGCGATCAAGTCGACGTCGGAATTCGACGACGCTTCTCCACGCGCGACGGAGCCATGGAGGCGCAGGTGGACGATCCCGGCCGCACACAGTTCCGCCCGGTGTGCCCTGAGCTTTTCAACGATCTCGCGCCGCTGCATACGAGTACTGTGCCATACCGCGGATGGGTTGACAACTCGTTGCGCGGACGATCCATTTGATGCGCTCACAGTTCGCGAGCCCCTCCGCCTGGCGGTCAGTATCCATCGCTTCATCAGCCGTCACGACGTGCTCGACAAAACGATCCACGGAGCTCACTTGCGGTGTGGCATCAAGCAGCCGACGGCGTGGCGATCGTCGAGAGCGGAGGTAGAATGCGCGGTATCGTGCCGATACGGTATTCGACGTCAACTCTCATTGACTCGGCGAGCTGTGTACCGTGGCTGGCGGCGGAGGGCCCACTAGCGTACACGCCCGAGGACCCACCTGCCACAGACTATTTCTTCCAGTACAGCTGGATCTTGCCGGAGATCTTCAATTTCAAGGTTCACAAGCGCTGCCACCACTATTTCGGTACGCCGATTCGGGATCTTGCCAGACCTCTGTTTGAGTTCTGGAGGCAGGCAAGAAGGCGCGAAGTCGACCGGGCGTACTTGTCGTTCGGCTCCCTTGTCGAGAACCGGCTGTGCGCGCCTGTTGCCGTGTATCGGGCGAAACTCCACCCACATGACGAGTCAGAACAGTGGTTATTCATCCAACATGGTAGCTACCAGTGGATCAGCTCGGCTGATCAACCTCACGTGGAAGAGGGGCACGCCCTCCTCTATCGGGGGATCCAAACAGAAAAGACGTTCCGGTATCCGAGTGTGGAACGAGATCTACAG